>NZ_JASCAN010000003.1:0-209764 GCF_029967775.1 Enterobacter sp. V89_11
CATAGTCGGCGTGGCCTGGGCAGTCTACGTGTGCGTAGTGGCGAGTCGGGGTGTCATATTCAACGTGAGAGGTGTTGATGGTGATACCACGCGCTTTTTCTTCTGGTGCGTTATCGATCTGGTCGAATGCACGAGCAGCACCGCCGTAGGTTTTAGCCAGTACGGTAGTGATTGCAGCGGTCAGGGTAGTTTTACCATGGTCAACGTGGCCGATAGTACCAACGTTGACGTGCGGTTTTGTACGTTCAAATTTTTCTTTAGACACGGCTATATTCCTTACTATAGTGCTCTCCCCTTCGGAGAGAGCACGGGACTTAGGTTTTAATCCTGTGGATTACTTACCACGGGCTTCGATAACGGCCTGAGCAACGTTGTTAGGCGCATCATCATACTTCAGGAATTCCATGGTGTATGATGCACGACCTTTGGTCAGAGAACGCAGCTGAGTTGCATATCCGAACATTTCAGACAGCGGAACTTCAGCATGGATCTTAACGCCAGTTACTTCGGATTCCTGACCGCGCAGCATACCGCGACGACGGCTCAAGTCACCGATAACGTCACCGGTGTTCTCTTCAGGAGTCTCTACTTCAACCTTCATGATTGGCTCAAGCAGAACTGGTTTTGCTTTCTTAAAGCCTTCTTTAAAGGCAATAGACGCAGCCAGTTTAAACGCCAGTTCAGAGGAGTCAACGTCGTGGTAAGAACCGAAGTGCAGACGGACACCCATGTCAACAACCGGATAGCCAGCCAGAGGGCCCGCTTTCAGCTGTTCCTGGATACCTTTATCAACGGCTGGGATGTATTCGCCAGGAATTACACCACCTTTGATGTCGTTGATGAACTCGTAACCTTTAGGGTTAGAGCCCGGCTCCAGTGGGTACATGTCGATCACAACGTGACCGTACTGACCGCGACCACCAGACTGCTTAGCGTGTTTACCTTCAACATCGGTAACTTTCGCACGAATCGCTTCGCGGTAAGCAACCTGAGGTTTACCCACGTTCGCTTCAACGTTGAATTCACGCTTCATACGGTCAACGATGATGTCCAGGTGCAGTTCACCCATACCAGCGATGATGGTCTGGTTAGATTCTTCATCAGTCCATACGCGGAATGATGGGTCTTCTTTCGCCAGACGGCCCAGAGCCAGACCCATTTTTTCCTGGTCAGCTTTGGTTTTTGGTTCAACCGCGATGGAGATTACCGGCTCAGGGAATTCCATACGCTCCAGAATGATCGGGTGATCCGGGTCACACAGGGTGTCACCAGTAGTCACGTCTTTCAGACCGATTGCTGCAGCGATGTCGCCCGCACGAACTTCTTTGATCTCTTCACGTTTGTTAGCGTGCATCTGTACGATACGGCCAAAACGTTCACGCGCCGTTTTCACGGAGTTCAGGATGGTGTCACCGGAGTTAACCACACCAGAGTAAACGCGGAAGAAGGTCAGGTTACCCACGAATGGGTCGGTAGCAATTTTGAACGCCAGTGCAGAGAACGGCTCTTCGTCGCTTGCGTGACGTTCAGCCGGAGTATCTTTACCGTCGTCCAGGATGCCGTTGATCGCAGGAACGTCAACCGGGGATGGCAGGTAATCAATTACCGCATCCAGCATCGCCTGAACACCTTTGTTCTTGAATGCAGAACCACAGGTTACCAGGATGATTTCGTTGTTCAGAACACGCTGACGCAGAGCTTTTTTGATCTCTTCTTCAGTCAGTTCTTCACCACCCAGGTATTTCTCCATCAGCTCTTCAGAAGCTTCAGCAGCGGATTCGATCAGGTTCTGGTGCCATTCGTCAGCCAGGTCCTGCATCTCAGCTGGGATATCTTCGTATTCGAAGGTAACGCCCTGGTCTGCATCGTTCCAGTTGATGGCTTTCATTTTCACCAGGTCGATAACGCCAGTGAAGCCTTCTTCAGCACCAATTGCCAGCTGCAGCGGAACAGGGTTCGCGCCCAGACGGGATTTGATCTGACCAACAACTTTCAGGAAGTTAGCACCCATACGGTCCATTTTGTTAACGAACGCGATGCGTGGAACTTTATATTTGTTCGCCTGACGCCATACGGTCTCAGACTGTGGCTGAACACCACCAACTGCGCAATAAACCATTACCGCGCCGTCAAGAACACGCATGGAACGTTCTACTTCGATGGTGAAGTCAACGTGCCCTGGGGTGTCGATGATGTTAACGCGATGCGGTTCGTACTGCTTAGCCATACCTGACCAGAATGCAGTAGTCGCTGCGGAGGTGATAGTAATACCACGCTCCTGCTCCTGTTCCATCCAGTCCATGGTGGCTGCGCCGTCATGAACTTCACCGATTTTATGGTTTACACCGGTGTAGAACAGAATACGTTCGGTAGTAGTGGTCTTACCGGCGTCGATGTGCGCACTGATACCAATGTTACGGTAACGTGCGATGGGTGTTGTACGAGCCATTTGATTCCTCGTTTGTTTCTTTAGGCGTTCAGTTAAGTAACCCAGGACGGGCAGCTTCGCTGAAGCGCCCGCCTGGTGACTAATACTCCGAAGGGATTACCAACGGTAGTGTGCGAACGCCTTGTTGGCTTCTGCCATACGGTGAACGTCTTCACGTTTCTTAACTGCAGTACCTTTGTTTTCTGCAGCATCAGAAAGTTCGTTCGCCAGACGCAGAGCCATGGATTTATCACCGCGTTTACGAGCAGCTTCAACGATCCAACGCATTGCCAGAGCATTACGACGAACCGGACGAACTTCAACTGGAACCTGATAAGTAGAACCACCAACGCGGCGAGACTTAACTTCTACAGTCGGGCGCACGTTGTCGAGAGCGACTTCGAAAGCTTCCAGTTCATTTTTACCAGAGCGCTGAGCCAGGGTCTCCAGCGCGCTGTATACGATTGCTTCTGCAGTAGATTTTTTACCATCTACCATCAGGATATTTACAAATTTTGCCAGCAGTTCTGATCCGAATTTCGGATCTGGAAGAATTTTACGCTGACCAATGACGCGACGACGTGGCATGGGAATACTCCGTTGTTAATTCAGGATTGTCCAAAACTCTACGAGTTTAGTTTGACATTAAGATAAATCAGTTTGGCCTTACTTAACGGAGAACCATTAAGCCTTAGGACGCTTCACGCCGTACTTGGAGCGAGCCTGCTTACGGTCTTTAACACCTGAGCAGTCCAGCGCACCACGAACGGTGTGGTAACGAACACCCGGAAGGTCTTTAACACGACCGCCACGGATCAGGATCACGGAGTGCTCCTGCAGGTTGTGACCTTCACCACCGATGTAGGAAGTCACTTCGAAACCGTTAGTCAAACGCACACGGCATACTTTACGCAGTGCGGAGTTTGGTTTTTTAGGAGTGGTGGTATATACACGAGTACATACGCCACGTTTCTGCGGGCAGGCTTCCAGTGCAGGCACGTTGCTTTTTGCAACTTTGCGCGCACGTGGTTTGCGTACCAGCTGGTTAACTGTTGCCATTAAATAGCTCCTGGTTTTAGCTTTTGCTTCGTAAACACGTAATAAAACGACCTCATACAATATGAGGACGCGAAATTTTAGGGCTACGTCGAAAAGGTGTCAAGAAATATACAGCGATCTCGGATCACCAGTTCATTTGACTGGCGTGCGTCACAGTAAGATTGACGAAATCAGTATAGCCAACCACGTCAATTTTGGCTGAAATTTGACCAGAAAGACCTCGCGCCTCAAGATCGTCTTTCAGCGCAGAGACGGATATGGGGGCATTGCTGAGAATTTCAACGAAACGACTCCCTTCAAGCGCAGCCAGTACGCCATCCTGAATCAGCAGCAGGTCATCACCTTCGCGCAGCATGCTCAGTAATGCGTCGATATCACAATGCCACGGTGAACGGCTCAGGGTATGGAGCATGTCAGCCTCAGAAATTCAGAACAGTGTCGTAATGGGAAAGTTGGTCGCGCAGCGCGTCGGCCGGGAGGAGTGTGACATCCAGCACGAAAGACGTCTTATCGCGCAGACCGCGCGCAGCCAGAGAATCAGCGCAGACAAAAAAGGTTTCAATGTCGTAAAGCGGCAGCACTTTAAAGGTCGCGATGTAATCCCGCGCCAGAATAGCCTGCGGCTGCTGGCCTGCCAGAAGCTGAAACACGCCATCCCCTAAAAAGAAGACACCGATGTCTTCGGTCAGCGCTGATGTTGCGAGCAACGCATCCAGCCCTTCTCTGCCGGACGCACTACCGTGCGGAGCAGATGAAAAAACAAACGCCACGCGTTTCATCAGAATTGCACCACTCTGTCGCAGGTTAACGCAGCCTGTGCCAGTGCGCCCAGACCGCTCAATGTAAACCCCGGCTGCAGGTTGGCCCCTGGCAAGCCAAGACGTTCAGCTTCGGTGGCATCGGTCACGCCGCGACGCAGGGCTGCCGCCACGCAGATATGCAGCGCAACCCCCCTTGTCTCGTTCAGCGTCTGCCAGGCGCGCACCAGATCAAATTCATCGCTGGCCGGTGAGGTAAACTGGTTGGCGTTATACACCCCTTCCCGATAAAAGAAGACGCTCACCAGCTCATGTCCGGCAGCCAGTAACGTATGCGCAAACTGCAGCGCGCTGCTGGCCTGCTGAGTACCATACGCCGGGCCTGTCACCATCAGCGAAAAACGCATTACTTGTCTTGCCCCTGGAAATCACCGCTTTTGAACTGGCGGATGTAGAGGTAGACCGTATGCTTGGAAATGTTCAGGCGATCGGCCACCTGGTTAATGGCGTCTTTGATGTCAAAAATCCCTTTCTCATAGAGATTCAGCACGATCTGACGATTCTTGGCGTTGTTCGATACGTTGCGATCGGCATTCACCTCTTCGATAGTGAACTCAAGCGTCTGCGTCACCAGATCTTCAACCGAGGAGGCAAAGTTAACTGAGGAGCCAACGTCCGGTGTTTCAGGCGGTATGAAAGTGCTCATGATTTGCGAGAACGGCACATCAAGGTTCATGTTGATGCACAACAGACCGATCACGCGATGCTCGCGATTTCGAATCGCGATGGTTTCTGATTTCATCAGTACGCCGCTTTTGGCACGGGTGAAATAACATTTGGAGACGCTGCTGTCCGCGCCGGTCATGTCATGCAGCATACGCAATGCAAGGTCGGTGATTGGCGAACCAATTTTACGGCCAGTATGCTCACCATTAGCAATGCGGATGGCGGAACACTTAAGATCTTGCAGGGAGTGCAATACGATTTCGCAGTGGGACCCAATGAGCATCGCTAACCCGTCCACTACCGCCTCGTAGGATTTCAGAATATCGAAGTCGGTCTGGTCGAAAGGACGTTGATCCAGTAAATCAAGTTCACTGGTTTCGTTGGTTAAAAGCGACCTGGACATGAAAAAAACACTCCTTTTCAGGAGCCTGTCGTTAGGTTTTCAGGGCAGGCTCATTATCTACACGGACAACTAAATTAATACAGCGTGCATAACGCTTTCCAGTGTTAATTATATCTGCCCCACAATAAAAAAAACCGCCGCCTTAAAGGCGGCGGTTTTCATTCCATTACTTCTTCGCGTCTGTCGCAGCTTTCTGTTCTGCCTGCGCTTCTGGTTTCGCATCAGCTTTCGGCGCTGGTTTGATGTCCAGCAGCTCTACGTCAAAGACCAGGGTAGAGTTAGCAGGGATACCTGGAACGCCGGTTTTGCCATATGCCAGATCCGGTGGAATAACCAGTTTGATCTTGCCGCCTTTCTTGATGTTTTTCAGACCTTCAGTCCAGCCTGGGATCACACCATCCAGACGGAAGGAGAGAGGCTCACCACGGGTGTAAGAGTTATCGAACTCTTTACCGTCGATCAGCGTACCTTTGTAGTTAACCACGACAGTATCGCTGTCTTTAGGCGCATCACCGGTACCTTCTTTCTCAACTTTGTACACCAGACCCGTAGAGGAGGTTTTCACGCCCTTCTCTTTAGCAAAGGTATCGCGGTAGGCTTTGCCTTTCGCTTCGTTGTCTTTTGCATCCGCTTCCATCTTAGTCTGAGCGGCACCTTTCACACGTGCTTCGAACGCCTGCAGAGTCTGTTCAATTTCCTGGTCAGACAGTTTGCTCTTATCTGCAAATGCGTCCTGAACGCCCGCGATCAGCTGAGCTTTGTCCAGTTTAATGCCCAGTTTCTCTTGTTCTTTCAGAGAGTTTTCCATGTAACGACCCAGAGATGCGCCAAGTGCGTAGGCGGATTTCTGGTCGTCATTTTTGAACGCCACTTTGCTGTCTGCAGTTGCAGCAGGCTTCGCAGCAGTATCAGCAGCGAAGGACAGCGGCGCGTTCAGCGCAACAGCCATCGTCGTCGCCAGCAGCGTTACTTTAAACAGTGATTTCATCCATATCTCCAGGGCCTGGGGACTCTCACCCCAGCGTTAAACGTAAATGAGTTACGTACTATAAAACGTTGCGGAAGAAATCTACAGACAGACTCTCCCGATTCTCGCCACTTTTCAGACTATTTTTGTTTAAATAAGTTTCTTGCCAAGGGGATAGATACTGAACTTAAGGATAAACTCAGTTAAACTTCGCCGCCGCTGGCCGATTGTGGTTAATGAGATACAACGAGGTGAATGATGAAGGACACAATGTTAGAAGCGAGAATGGCTGAGCTGGAAAGCCGCCTGGCTTTTCAGGACATCACCATCGAAGAGCTAAACCAGACCGTGACCGCACATGAACTGGAAATGGCGAAACTGCGGGATCTCATGCGCCTTCTGACGGACAAACTGAAGGCCACACAGCCGTCACATATTGCCTCTCAGTCAGAAGAGACGCCACCACCTCATTATTGAGGCGTAAAAAAAGCGGGATTATTATCCCGCTTTTTTATTTTCCGCATAACGGAATTAGTGGCAACCGCAGCCGCCGTTACCGCAACCACCTTTACCGTGGTCGTGACCATGGTCGTGATCGTGGCCGTGACCACCGCAGCAGCCGTCGTGACCGTGATCGTGGTCATGGTCGTGACCGTGCGCACCGTGAACGTGGCCATGAGCCAGTTCTTCTTCGGTCGCTTCACGGATCGCAACAACTTCTACGTTGAATTTCAGGTTCTGGCCAGCCAGCATGTGGTTGCCGTCAACCACAACGTGGTCGTCTTCCACTTCAGTGATTTCAACAGGAACCGGACCCTGGTCAGTTTCCGCCAGGAAGCGCATGCCAACCTGCAGTTCGTCAACGCCCATGAACACGTCTTTAGGAACGCGCTGCACCAGGTTGTCGTCGTACTGACCGTAAGCGTCGTTCGCGCCAACAGCAACGTCGAATTTGTCGCCAACGTCGTGACCTTCCAGCGCGTTTTCCAGGCCGGAAATCAGGGAACCGTGACCATGCAGGTAGTCAAGCGGCGCACTCACCGGAGACTCATCAACCAACACACCGTCTTCTGTACGTACCTGGTAGGCCAGGCTGACCACCAGGTCTTTTGCTACTTTCATGATATCTCCTGAGCAAGGGAAAATTGCTGGCGCAGATTGTAGCGGAAATCTGCACCCGTGTACCCTTTAGCTTAAAAAAACTCAGGGCATATCGCTAGTCCGGATGAAAAATCCCGATAACTTGCTCTTCTTTGCGAACATGATCGCGGGCTTCTTTATCCGCCTCGCGCATCTGATGGCCGCACTTAACACACTCTACGACATCAATATTATTTTCCCGCCACATCGCCAGCGTATCTTGCGCCTGGCAGCTCGGGCATTTTGCGCCCGCAATAAAGCGTTTACGTACAGCCATCTTTCGTTACCCTTTATTCAAATTCATCCCAGCCATCGAGCTGGCGTCGTTCCTGTTGCATCTCTCGCTGGAAAATTTCTTCCAGCTCGCGACGCGCTTCCCGCACGCGGGAGATCTGCGCCGTATCAGAGTGTACCGGCATTAATTCGCGCAGCATTCGCATGTCCAGCCGGCGAAAATGCATCTGGGCCCGCTGAGCCTGATGAGGATGCATGCCCAGCGAAATCAGCGCTTTACGTCCCAACTCCAGCGCACTGGAAAATGTCTCACGGGAGAAGTGCTTCACACCTGCCTGCAGCAGTTCGTGCGCTTCAACACGTCCACGCGCACGCGCCAGAATATGCAGATGCGGGAAATGCTGCTGGCACAGTTCCACCAGCTTCATCGTATCTTCCGGATCGTTGCAGGTAATCACGATGGATTCTGCCGCTTCTGCTCCCGCTGAACGCAACAGTTCGAGCTGGGTCGCGTCGCCGTAGTAAACCTTGTAGCCGTATTTACGCATCAGGTTCACCGCGCTGATATCGCGCTCCAGTACCGTAATGCGCATTTTGTTCGCCATCAGCAGACGTCCAATCACCTGCCCAAAGCGGCCAAAGCCCACCACAATCACCTGCGGCTTATCATCCTCCACCCACGGCATCTCATCTTCATCCTCTGTCGGATTTAAACGCCGTGAGAGCAGCTTATCCACCAGCCTGATGAGCAGCGGGGTGGTCATCATCGACAGCGTGACCGTCACCAGCAACAGCGCCATCTGATCGTCTTTAAACAGCTTCTGGGAGGAGGCGGTGGAAAACAGCACGAACGCGAACTCTCCGCCCTGACTTAAGACGCTGGCAAACTGCATGCGCTCGGAACTGCGCAGCCCGTATATCCGTGCCATGACGTACAGCACCAGCGTTTTTACCGCCACCAGCACAACAACGCTCATCACCACCCACAGCAAATGGGTATAGAGCACGCCCAGGTTGAGCGCCATTCCCACCGAAATAAAGAACAACCCTAACAGCAGCCCTTTAAACGGATCGATAGCCGTTTCCAGTTCGTGACGATATTCGCTTTCAGCAAGGAGCACCCCGGCGATAAACGTACCGAGCGCCATCGACAGCCCCAGCGCGTCCATAAACAATGCCGAGCCCAGCACCAGCAGCAGCGTCGCGGCAGTAAACACCTCGCGCACGCCAGAGGCGGCAATAAAACGAAACACAGGACGCAGCAGGAAACGTCCGCCAATCAGCATGCCGGCGAAGGCCAGCACCTTCATGGAGATTTTGACCCAGTCAAAATGATCGTCACCGGAGCCTGCCAGTAACGGCACCAGTGCCAGCGCCGGGATCACGGCCAGGTCCTGAAACAGCAGTACCGAAAAGCCCAGCTGTCCTGCCTCGTTGCGGTTCATCCCTTTGTCACGCATTAACTGTAGCGCCATCGCTGTCGACGACATCGCAAGACCTATTCCGCCGATCACCGCCGCCTGCCACGAGAAGTTGGTCAGCATTAACAGCCCGGCCAGAATCGCGGCACTGAACAAGACCTGCGCCGCCCCCACGCCAAATATCGATCGCCGGAGCTGCCACAGTTTTGACGGGTTCAGTTCGAGGCCAATGATGAACATCAGGAACACTACGCCCAGTTCAGAGAAGTGGAGAATTTCATCCACATCGCTGATGAACCCCAGCCCCCAGGGGCCAATGGCGATCCCGGCCAGCAGGTAGCCCAGCACCGCGCCAATGCCCAGCCGGGCGGCCAGCGGAACCGCCACCACTGCGGCAAATAAAAACAGCACGCCGGCCAGGAGTAAATTCGATCCTTCCATTAGCGACCTCCCGCCGAAATCGGTGATGCCAGCCAATCGCCATACGCTCTGGCGTGGCTCGCCAGCGCTTCAGGCTTCTGGCGACGCGCCCAGTAGACAATAATCGGGCTCATCCAGTGCATGCGGCACATCGCGGCCGTCAGCTCAAACGGCCGCAGGATATCGCTCATGGGATAACGGTTAAGACCGTCGTGGCGGTAAGCGCTCTCTGGCTCACCGGTCGTAATGACACTGCGCCAGTACTTTCCCGCCAGCTGGTTGCCCCCCACCCCGCTGGAGAACCCCCGGCTCAGCACACGGTCCAGCCACTCTTTCAGCAGTGCCGGACAGCTGTAGGTATAAAGCGGATGCTGGAACACAATCACGTCATGCTGACGCAGCAGTTCCTGCTCGTAAGGAATATCAATAAAGAAATCAGGATAGTGCGCGTAGAGATCGTGCACCGTCACATTGCTGAGCTGAGTAGCCGGCTTAAGCAGAACCCGGTTTGCCACCGAGTCCTGAGATTCCGGATGGGCATACAGCAGCAGCACTTTCGCTGTCTGAGACATCACTCCCCTCCCGGTTCTGTTTCTGTTTTTGTGTATCGTCGTTGTTTTGGGCTACCATGGCGGCCCGGTGCGGAAAATGGCCCACACCTTACATTATCATAATGACAAATTAACATAGTCGGAACATACGGCGCTTCTATGATTGTTTTCTCCTCGTTACAAATTCGCCGCGGCGTGCGCGTCCTGCTGGATAACGCCTCCGCCACCATCAATCCCGGTCAAAAAGTGGGTCTGGTCGGCAAAAACGGCTGCGGAAAATCGACCCTGCTTGCGCTGCTGAAAAACGAGATTAGCGCTGACGGCGGTAACTTTACCTATCCGGGCAACTGGCAGCTTGCCTGGGTAAATCAGGAGACGCCTGCCCTGAGCGAACCCGCTCTCGACTATGTTATCGACGGCGATCGTGAATACCGTAAGCTGGAAGCTGAACTGAACGCCGCCAACGAGCGTAATGACGGTCATGCTATCGCCACCGTCCACGGTAAGCTGGACGCCATCGACGCATGGACCATTCGCTCCCGCGCCTCCAGCCTGCTGCACGGTCTGGGTTTCAGCAACGAACAGCTTGAACGCCCCGTCAGCGACTTCTCCGGTGGCTGGCGTATGCGCCTTAACCTGGCGCAGGCACTGATTTGCCGTTCCGACCTGCTGCTGCTTGATGAACCCACTAACCACCTCGATCTCGATGCGGTTATTTGGCTGGAGAAGTGGCTCAAGAGCTATCAGGGCACTCTGATTCTGATCTCCCACGACCGCGACTTCCTCGACCCGGTGGTGGATAAAATCGTTCATATCGAACAGCAAAGCCTGTTTGAATACACCGGCAACTACAGCTCATTCGAGCGCCAGCGCGCGACGCGCCTTGCTCAACAGCAGGCGATGTACGAAAGCCAGCAGCAGCGCGTGGCGCATCTGCAAAGCTTTGTTGACCGCTTCAAGGCAAAAGCGTCTAAAGCCAAGCAGGCCCAGAGCCGCATCAAGATGCTGGAACGCATGGAGATGATCGCCCCGGCGCACGTCGATAACCCGTTCCACTTCAGTTTTCGCGAGCCCGAGAGCCTGCCGAACCCACTGCTGAAGATGGAAAAGGTGAGTGCTGGCTACGGCGATCGCATTATTCTCGACTCCATCAAGCTCAACCTGGTGCCGGGTTCACGTATTGGTCTGCTGGGGCGTAACGGCGCCGGTAAATCGACGCTGATTAAACTGCTGGCGGGCGAGCTTAACCCGGTCAGCGGCGAGATCGGCCTGGCAAAAGGCATTAAGCTTGGCTACTTCGCCCAGCATCAGCTGGAATTCTTACGCGCCGATGAATCGCCCATCCAGCACCTCGCGCGACTGGCGCCGCAGGAGATGGAGCAGAAGCTGCGCGATTACCTTGGCGGCTTTGGCTTCCAGGGCGATAAAGTCACCGAAAACACCGAACGTTTCTCCGGCGGCGAGAAAGCGCGTCTGGTGCTGGCGCTCATCGTCTGGCAGCGTCCGAACCTGCTGCTGCTCGATGAACCTACAAACCACCTCGATCTCGACATGCGTCAGGCGCTGACCGAAGCGTTAATTGAGTTTGAAGGCGCGCTGGTTGTCGTCTCGCACGATCGTCACCTGATCCGCTCCACAACGGACGATCTCTATTTAGTGCACGATGGCAAAGTCGAGCCGTTCGATGGCGATCTGGAAGACTATCAGCAGTGGCTAACGGACGTGCAGAAGCAGGAAAACCAGCCGGACGACTCGTCGAAAGATAACGCCAACAGCGCCCAGGCGCGTAAAGACCAGAAGCGCCGTGAAGCGGAACTGCGTACTCAAACCCAGCCGCTGCGTAAAGAGATTGCCCGTCTCGAAAAGGAGATGGAGAAACTTAACGCTCTGCTGGCTACCGTTGAAGAGAAGCTGGGCGACAGCGGTCTGTATGACCAGAGCCGTAAGGCGGAACTGACCGACTGCCTGCAGACACAGGCGAAGACGAAATCCAGCCTCGAAGCGTGCGAGATGGCGTGGCTGGACGCCCAGGAACAGCTGGAAGCCATGCTGCAGGCCGACTAAATCCCCGGGAGGGTTATGAGTTTCGATATCACGAGCGACATTACATTTCGTAAACTCAGCATCTTCATGACCTTTATGGAGAAGGGCAATATCGCCCGTACCGCCGAAGCGCTTGGCCTGAGCGGCGTTAGCGTGCACCGCGCGCTGCATACTCTCGAAGAAAATGTGCGCTGCCCGCTCTTTACGCATAAAGGTCGCAATCTCATTGCGCTGCCTTCGGCCTGGACGCTGCTGGAATATTGTCAGGAAGTGATGCAGGTAATGGCGCGCGGGCTGGAAGAAGCGCGCAAAACGGCCGGCGTTGGCCAGGGACGACTGCGCGTCGGCACGCTCTACTCGCTGACGCTGGAAACCGTGCCACGCCTGATTATGGGGATGAAACTGCGCCGTCCGGACCTGGAGATGGACCTGACGATGGGCTCTAACGAGACCCTGTTGCGTATGCTGGACGACGGTTTGCTCGACGCCATCCTCATCTCTATTTCCGAAAGCGATATCGATCGCAACAGTCTGGAAGTGCTCCCCCTGTTCCATGACGACATTTTTCTTGCCGCGCCTGCCTCTGCCACGCTGAACACCAGCGGGCCTGCCGACTTACGTGATTACAAAGACCAGAAGTTTGTCGCGCTGTCGGAAGGGTTTGCCACCTACGCCGGGTTTCAGGAGGCGTTTCATATTGCCGGTTTCGAACCGGAAATCGTCACCCGCGTAAATGACATTTTCTCGATGCTGAGTCTGGTGCAGGCGGGCGTGGGCTTTACGCTCATGCCAGGCAGAATGAAGAAAGTGTATGAGAACTCAGTACAGCTACTGAAGCTGGCCCAGCCGTATCAGATGCAGCAGTTGATTGCCATTGTGTTTGCCCGCAACCGCGAGCAAGACCCCAGCCTGCGGGCACTGGCAGCCGAAGGGCGAATGTATGCCCGCAGTATCGCCACCGACCCTGCGCAGACCCTACCGCTGTAGCCGCTTAGCCAGGTGTACCGCCACGTCTACACCACTGCGCTCCAGCGAAACCGACTCCCCTTCCCAGGCCGCCTGACGCGTCAGGCAGGTCAGTACTCCGCCAGGTGGCATTTCAATCGCCAGCCGAGCTTCACGCTCGTTGGCAGAAATCACCGCTTCCTGCCAGCGCACCGTGCGCGCCATATTCATCGCCAGATCGTCCGCGATTTTCTCAGGCGTCCAGAGCACGCGTCCTGTGCTGCCGCTCAGGTAAGCACAGCGCGGGCGTGTGAGCGTGACGGATGTGAATGCCTCCACCAGCTTGTGCGCCGGCTCCGCCAGCAGTTCGCAATGGGAAGGCACGCTGACGGTCAGCCGATGCGCCTTATTAGCCCCTTTTGCCAGCGCGCGTTTCGCCACCTGCCCCATCCCCTCATCGGTGCCGGCGATCACAATCTGCGTTTCCGCGTTCAGATTGGCGATATACGTTCCGGTGCCTTCCAGCAACGCTTCAACCTGAGGCAGGGTCAGCCCCATTATCGCGGTCAGGCCATAACCGTGCGGATAGGCTTGCTCCATGAGATCGCCACGCAGCGCGACCAGCGTCAGCGCGTCGGCAAATTCCAGCGCACCGGCAATGACCGCGGCCGGATACGCGCCAATAGACAGACCGCTGACGATATCCGGTGCCACGCCGCGTTGTTCAAGCTCACGCGCCCAGGCAACACCGGCAATTAACAACGAAAGCTGAACGGCTCGCGTGTGGGTTAACGCTGCCGCGGTATCCAGCATATCGACTTCGCCACCCAATACCTCGCGGGCCTGCTCCAGCGTCGTGCCAGGCAGGTTTTGCAGCATACCGGCATGCTGGGTGCCCTGCCCTGGAAAGGTAAACAGTATTTTCATCACTCCTCCCTGTGCCACGGGTCCGCCACCAGACGTGGCCCACGGCGGGTCTTCAGCAACGTTTTGCCGTCGCGCAGCCACTCCGTCAGCGCAAAGCCGCCTTCAGGGGTGTCGACCTGGGTGTCTGCCCGACATAACGCGCGGCTGAGCTGTGACGCCCAGACACGAAAAGCGTCAGCCGACAGAGGCTGAGGGGCTCGCACCAGCAGATCGAGATCGCTGTCGGCATGAATGACCGGGATACCGGTCGCCAGGGCGTAGCCCGTGCTGCCCGTAATTCCCCACGTCCACGGCCATGACTGCTGAGAAAGTTGCAATGCCACCTGAACCGGTGGCTGAGTCACAAACGGTGAACGCAGAAGATCGGCGGTCACGCTCAACGCCTCGGGTGAGACCACCCGCACGACGTTTTCTGGCTTCACCCAACCGGCCGCCCGCTGGTCGCGGCGTAAACCGCGTACGCCAACGGGAATACGGCCAGCGTTATCAACATCACGCCGCACGACCACCGGTAAACCGGTATGCCATACCGCATCCACCCAGTCGTCAGTGATGCCTTCCAGCGCGTCACGCGCGTTAAGCCAGATGAGGTCGTGAGGGCGTAATGTTGTGGTCATGATTACATTCCTGAAGTCAGCGAGATAAACAGTGGCAGCGACAGGATACACAGTACCGAGCTTAACAGCAGCACCGCTTCCGCATCCGGAGACTGCACGCCAAAGCGGTTACCGAACACCACGCCGAAGAAACCGGCAGAGAGCGCAATCATCAGGATAGCGGTGATCGCCACGGAGCCGTGCAGACCGAAGATCAGAACGATACCCCAGGCAATCGCAGGCTGGATCAGCAGCTTGGCTACGGTTGAGGTAATCACCATGGTGTTGATCTGCAGCTTACGCGCAGAGAGGATCACCCCGGTCAGGAACAGCGCGGCAGCCGTTGCAGAAAGCCCCAGTGGCTTAATGGCGGCCAGAACAAGTTCAGGCATTTTGATGCCGACTGCAGACAAAATCACACCCAGCAGGGGTCCCATCACAATCGGTTTTTTAATCGAGCGCCACATCAGCACCGGCAGCATCGAGAGCGTTGAACCGGAGTTATTGCCTTCGGCACGCGCTTTTTCACGTTCCAGAATCAGCAGGCAGAACGGCGTCATCAGTACCGAACCACAGGCAATAGAGACCGCCACGGACAGTGAGGTTGAAGAGCTTTCACCCAGCACACTGCCCAGAATCGGCAAGCCAAGCGCGGCATAGTTTGGCAGCGCAACCGTCAGCGTAAGCACGGCGGCATCCTGTGGGGATTTTTTAAAGACGCTGGTCGCGAGGAAGTAAATGGCCGCGTAGGTTATCCACATCGCCAGGGTCAGCACCAGAATCAGCGGTGACTGGGCTACGATGCCAGTCCACGGGGTTTGCACCGTGGCGCTGAACAGCGCGGCAGGCAAAGCAAAATCCATGACGAAGATATTGAGCAGGGAGACATTTTTGTTATCGACCATCTTTGCCTTACCGGCCCAGAATCCCAGCAGCATGATGACGAAAATCGGTGCAAGAGCATGAACAATTACGTAAGTCATAATTCACCTGTAGTAAAAAAGTTTAAGCACTGGCGCGATGATTATTATTTTCAGGATGCAGGTTCCCGCGCGGACGTAACGGTTACGTCCGCGGGGAGTGCATCTGGCAGGTCTCTTTTTACTTACCAGCTTGCCCGCATGCGTTCGCGTACGAGGGCAGAGCTGCGGCGATTGTCAGCACCGAGACGGTTTTTCAGGGTGTTGTCCTGACGAGCGTCATGGATGGCCTGTTGCAGCGTGGTTTTCACCTGCGTCAGATCGTTTTCAGAAGGGGCATCCGGGTTGCTGATGTCCAGCAGGTTGGAAAGCAGCCCCAGTGTGGCGTAGTTGCTGATGTCATAGGCCATTGGCGGGATCGTTGCCGCCAGTTTTTCCAGCGCGTCCACGGTACGTAGCGTAATACGCGCCGCAGACTCTTTACCCATGGCATGGATCAGCACGCCTTTATCGTTAAAGGCAATCAGGCGGTTTGCCTGGTACCCGTGCGCCAGAAACGCGCCGGACATCGCTTTACCAACGATAAGCCCAATCACCGGATGACCGGCCAGACGCGCGTTAGCATAGGCCGCCGCCGCGCCGGCCAACGCCTGGTGAATACCAAATGCCTCTTCACGACGGCCATAGGCCTGGCTTGGCACGTCAATCACCGCCACGATCGGGCGCTTCACGGCGCTGTTGGCATCGGCGGCAACGGTTTCGCTCACCACTTTCGCCAGCGTCCAGCCTTCCAGCAGACCGACTTCCCCTTTCGCCGCACGCGGGAAGTGGTTGTTGGCATCCGGTACCACGGCAACAAAACGTACCGTTTCACCGTTAAGTTCACCATCGGCCGCCTGTACGGACGGGCATAAACCCTCCAGGCGTCTGGCGTTCGGCGCGAGTGTTTGCAGCCAGAGTTCGCCACGGCTTACTGAGTTAGTCATCATTTCACCTCCCGGGCAAAGAGCGCTTTAATCTGTTCGGCATCGGCCTGTTTGCGGGTGTCGAAATTCGTCAGACGGTTCAGGTAATCGTCATAGTTATCGGTGCGATGTTTCGCAGGCACGCCTTTGGCAATCGCGTCGTTCATCGCCGCTTTCACCGCGTTCACGCCATCGCCAACCAGCGCATCCACCAGGCCGCTTTCATAGCGGACTTCGCCACCGGTCATGCTCCAGATAAACGGACGGTCGCGGGAGTCATACTCTTCAATTCCCGCTTCCTGCTCGATAACCTGAGGACCATTCAGACCGAGACGCGCTTCGCGGGTGACAATCAGGTAGCTGCACAGTGCAGCAGCGATAGACATCCCACCGAAGCAGCCCACGGTCCCGGCCACAATCCCGACTACCGGGGTGTAACGGCGCAGGTCAACAATTGCCGCATGAATATCGGCAATGGCCGCCAGGCCCAGGTTGGCTTCCTGCAGACGCACGCCGCCGGTTTCGAGACACAGTACCGCCTGCGTCGGGATCCCGTTGCGGTTATCTTCTGCCGCCAGCTCCAGCGCGGCCGCCATTTTGGCGCCAGACACTTCGCCCATACTGCCGCCCTGGAACGCACCTTCGATCGCCACCACTACCGCAGGCTGGCCGTTGAGGGTGCCTTTGGCGACCACCATGCCGTCATCGGCCTGAGGAACGATGCCCTGCGGCCCCAGCCACGGGGAGATAATGCCTTCAAAAGGATCCAGCAGTTCGCGATAGCTCCCGTCGTCCAGCAATGCCTGCGCACGCTGGCGAGCTTTTAATTCAATAAAACTCCGATCATCACGCATGGCTCACCCCTTCAAAAACCTGTTCGATACGAATGCGTGCCACCCCCGGCGTCGCGCCAAAGTCGTGGATCGTCAGTTTTCCTGCAGGCAGGCTGCTGACGGTGTGCAGGCGGTTGAATAACGCCTCCCAGCGACCGCGGCTGTTGTCGACGGACGTGGTGATATCAATGGTTAACGTCTGGCCCGGTTCGGCGGCAAACAGCACCTCCATATCCCCGGAACCAACAACCCCTGCGAGCGCTTTGCCGCTTAACGCGCGGCTCGCTGGCATGGTTAATGTGATTTTTTCCATAACATCCTCTTAATGCTTTGAATAAGGCGTTTCGATGCGATCGAGAAACAGCGTGGCGGCAAGCAGGTCGGCTGCTCCGCCCGGTGAGGCATTGAGTGCCAGCATGTGGCGGTCTAATCTCGCCAGCGCCATCTGGCCTGCGGATGTCGCGCATCCTCCGGCGCTCAGCACCGCACGCGCACCGTTCTGCATGGCCTCCAGCCCCGCCATCCCGGCGCGCGACAGCACGCAGGTGTCGGTAAGCGACGTCATGATGGCCATCAGCGCATCGAGCCTTGCATACGTTTCGCTGCTGCCGTTAAGACGGCTCAGACGAAGCTGCGGCAGAGCACGCTGCATCACGTGTGGAAATGCCTGCTGGGCCTCTTCACGTGCGCCCGGAACCCGGTAGCGGCGCGTGGCGCGTAGCCCTTTGCTGAACACTTTCGGCGCCGCGTCATCGGGCAGTTTCGCCAGCTGTGCCGCGGTATTCGCTACCGCCTGCGCGCTGGCATCGCCACCGAGCATCGCCACGGCACTGACCAGCAGCCCCAGCGCCCAAATCGCGCCGCGGTGGGTATTTACACCGTCGGTAGCCGCCATCATCTGCTGCTCACCTTCACGGCCGAGCCGCCCTATGGTTTGCCTGAGCGCAATATCCGCCGGACGCTGCCAGCTGTGTTGCGCCAGCGCCTGAAACGTGGGGGTCAGGCTGCGCGCGGAACGCTCCATCAACGCGAGCGACAGATCGTGGTGCGCGCCGTTCCCCCGACTGTCCACCAGACCGGGTTTCGGGCTTAACTGTGCTTCGTCAATCAGACACTGCGTGGCGGTTCGCGCCAGCCATTCGGCACCGCCTTCAACCTGAATCTGGGGCAGAAGTTTCATTACCAGCTCCGGAATTTCGCAGGTGGGTTGTAAAGACCGCCAGACCATTCAACCAGGTCTGACACGCTGCCTGCTGCCAGCAGAGAACGGGTGGCATCGGTGCGGCGAATCCCCATATCTTCCGGGTAAACCACTTTGCCGCTCTGGCGCAACTGCGCCACACGTTTGGCATCGACGCCCAGACCGATATCGGTGATCCCCGCGACGGCCGCAACCATCGCCCGGCGCTCTTCCAGACTTTCTGCGCGATAGAGGTAAGCAATCCCCTCTTCCGTCAGCACATGTGTAACGTCGTCGCCGTAGATCATGACCGGAGCCAGAGGCATCCCGGACGCTTTCGCAACGTCAACAGCATCGAGTTTTTCCACAAAGGTCGGTTTCACGCCTGCCTGGAAGGTTTCCACCATCTGGACGACGAGTTTTTTACCGCGCTGCATCGGATCAGGTTCGGTGATCATGTTCAGCCAGGCCGGGGTGGCATGACGACGACCATGCGGGTCATGGCCCATGTTTGGCGCACCGCCGAAACCAGAGAGACGACCACGGGTCACGGTTGAGGAGTTGGCATACCCGTCGACCTGCAGGGTTGAGCCGATGAACATATCAACGGCGTACTGGCCTGCCAGCTGACAGAAGGCGCGGTTGGAACGCATAGAGCCGTCGGCACCGGTAAAGAAGATATCCGGACGTGCACGAATGTACTCTTCCATCCCCAGTTCGCCGCCGAAGCAGTGCACGCTTTCCACCCAGCCGCTTTCAATCGCCGGGATCAGGGTTGGGTGCGGGTTAAGGGTCCAGTGTTTACAGATTTTGCCTTTGAGGCCGAGCTGTTCACCGTAGGTCGGCAGCAGCAGTTCAATCGCCGCGGTATTGAAACCAATCCCGTGGTTCAGGGATTGCACCTGATGTTCCGCATAAATGCCCTTAATGGCCATCATCGCCATCAGGATATGTTCCTGTTTGATGAGACGCGGGTCGCGGGTAAACAGCGGTTCGATAAAGAACGGTTTGTCGGCCACCACCACGAAGTCAATCCAGGAGCCGGGAATATCAACGCGCGGCAGGTCGCATTCGTCGTCCACCAGCTCATTCACCTGTGCGATGACAATGCCGTCATGGAACGCGGCCGCTTCCACCAGCGCGGGGGTATCTTCGGTGCTTGCGCCGGTATAAAGATTACCTTTTCGGTCCGCTTTAAAGCCGGCAATCAGCGCCACGTTTGGCGAGAGATCCACGTACAGACGTGAATAGAGTTCTATGTAGGTATGGATAGCGCCAATTTCGAGCTGACCATCTTCCAGCAGCTGCGAGATGCGCAGGCTCTGGGTACCGGAGAAGGAGAAGTCCAGCTTGCGGGCGATACCTTTCTCAAAGATATCCAGATGCTCGCTACGGCCCACGCTTGGCATAATCATGTGCAGGTCATGCACGATTTGCGGGTTCACTTCAGCCAGCGAGCGTGAAAGGAAATCGGCCTGCTTCTGGTTATTACCTTCCAGAACGACTTTGTCGCCAGGCGCGATCAGTTTTTCCAGCATGGCGACAAGATCGCCGGTTGGCAGTACCTTGCCCTGCACCGGTACGGAGGCCAGACGACGCGCTTTCTCGGTGCGTCGTGTGTTCCATTGCCGGGTGGGTGTTTGCCCAGATAACATTATTAACCTCCTGATTCAGCACATCATTATGATTTGCTTAACGTTGAGTAAAGTGTGCGCTGTGGCGAGGAAGTCATCAATTAAGCGCAGGGCGGAATCATTAGCCTGAGAGTAATAATCAAGGTAAATATTTGTGATCGAGATCAGTTCATGTTTCGGAAAACCAGGCTAAACGGGGTACAATTCGGAAAGAACAGAAAATAACTGACAAGAATTAGCATCGCCGTTATGAGCCAAATCATTCCATCAGACTTCGACATCATCGCCGAAGACAGCACCGAGTTCGTGCCTATGCGCGGCGTGGCCAATTGCCATCTGCAGACCATGCTGCCGCGACTCATCCGCCGTAAGGTTCAGTTCACGCCGCACTGGCAACGGCTGGACTTACCGGACGGTGACTTTCTGGACCTGGCATGGAGCGAAGAGCCAGAACAGGCGCGCCACAAGCCGCGTCTGGTGGTTTTTCACGGTCTGGAAGGCAGTCTGCACAGCCCCTATGCACACGGGCTCATCCAGGCGGCCAAAGCGCGGGGCTGGCTCGGCGTGGTGATGCACTTTCGCGGCTGTAGCGGCGAACCGAATCGCCAGAAGCGCATCTATCACTCGGGTGAAACCGAAGACGGCACCTGGTTTTTACACTGGTTACGGGAAAACTTTGGTACCGTCCCGACGGCGGCCGTGGGCTACTCGCTGGGTGGCAATATGCTGGCCTGCCTGCTGGCAAAAGAGGGCGACACCGTGCCGCTGGACGCGGCCGTCATTGTCTCCGCGCCCTTTATGCTGGAGCAGTGCAGCTACCATATGGAGAAAGGCTTTTCCCGGGTCTATCAGCGTTACCTGCTCAACCTGCTGAAAGCCAACGCGGCGCGCAAGCTGAAAGCCTATCCGGATACGCTGCCGGTGAGCCTGCGTCAGTTGAAAAAGGTCCGTCGCATCCGCGAATTCGACGATCTGATCACCGCCAAAATTCACGGTTTTGCCGATGCGATTGACTACTATCGTCAGTGCAGCGCCATGCCGCTGCTCAGCAAGATCACGCAACCGACGCTTATCATTCATGCCAAAGATGACCCGTTTATGGATCATCACTCTATCCCCGCGCAGGAATTTTTGCCTGCCAACGTTCACTACCAGCTGACAGAGCATGGTGGTCACGTGGGGTTCATCGGTGGAACGTTGCGCCGCCCGAAAATGTGGCTGGAGTCGCGTATTCCTGACTGGCTTACCCCTTATCTGGACGGTGCAAAATGATTATTCCGTGGCAGGACCTCTCCCCCGACACGCTCGATAATCTGATTGAAAGCTTTGTCTTGCGCGAAGGTACCGATTATGGTGAACATGAACGTTCGCTTGAGCAAAAGGTCAACGATGTGAAGCGCCAGCTCAAAAGCGGCGACGTGGTGCTGGTATGGTCTGAACTGCATGAGACGGTCAATATCATTCCCCGCAACGCGTTTCATGGCTGATCTTTAAACCTTTCCAGTCAGGGAGTTGCTATGTCTGCCAGACATCCGGTTATTGCCGTTACGGGTTCGAGTGGTGCGGGAACCACCACGACCAGCCTCGCTTTTCGTAAGATTTTCGCCCAACTGAATCTCCGTGCGGCGGAGGTCGAAGGCGATAGCTTTCACCGCTACACGCGCCCGGAGATGGATATGGCTATCCGCAAGGCGCGCGATCTGGGTAAACACATCAGCTACTTCGGCCCGGAGGCCAATGACTTCGGCCTGCTGGAGCAAACCTTTCAGGAGTACGGCCAGAGCGGCAAGGGGCAGTCACGCAAATATCTGCACACCTACGATGAAGCCGTTCCCTGGAACCAGGTGCCCGGCACCTTTACCCCCTGGCAACCGCTGCCGGAACCGACCGACGTCCTGTTTTACGAAGGGTTGCACGGTGGCGTGGTGACGCCGCAGCATGACGTGGCGCGTCACGTGGATCTGCTGGTTGGCGTGGTGCCCATCGTGAACCTTGAGTGGATCCAGAAGCTGACGCGTGACATCAGCGAGCGCGGCCATTCACGCGAGGCGGTGATGGATTCCGTCGTGCGCTCCATGGAAGACTACATTACTTACCTGACGCCGCAGTTCTCCCGCACGCATATCAACTTCCAGCGCGTACCGACAGTGGACACCTCTAACCCGTTCGCCGCCAAAAGTATCCCGTCGCTGGATGAGAGCTTTGTGGTTATCCATTTCCGCAATCTCGACGGCATTGATTACCCCTGGCTGCTGGCGATGCTGCAGGGCTCATTTATTTCGCACATGAATACGTTAGTGGTTCCGGGCGGAAAAATGGGGCTGGCAATGGAATTAATTATGATGCCGCTGGTGCAGCGGTTGATAGAAGGGAAGAAAATCGCCTGATGATTTCCCTCTCCGCGTGGGAGAGGGCTTCGGTGAGGGCATCGGGGTGAACGATGCCCCCCAATATCAGGCGTCGATCACTTCATACGAATGCGTAATTTTTACCGCTTTCTCGAGCATTAACGCGACCGAGCAGTATTTCTCCGCTGAAAGATCGACCGCGCGTGAGACCGCCGCGTCTTTCAGTTCTTTCCCGCTGACGATGAAATGCAGGTTAATGTGGGTGAACAGGCGTGGTGCCTCTTCGCGGCGTTCTGAGGTGAGTTTTACTTCGCAGTCGGTCACATCGTGCCGGCCTTTTTGCAGGATCGACACCACATCAATTGCGCTGCATCCACCTGCTGCCATGAGCACCATTTCCATTGGGCTTGGTGCTTTATCGCCGGAGTTACCATCCATCAAAATCTGGTGTCCTGAAGCGGACTCGCCCAGGAACGTTAAACCTTCAACCCATTTCACACGCGCTTGCATATTCACTCACTCCAACGTTGCATTTTTGGTGACAGATTACGCGTTCGTTACATTTCTCGCAATGGAAGGCGACCTGCGTCATGCTGAAGCGAGACACCAGGAGACACGCGGCGAAAGCTATGCTAAAACACTCAGGATGCTACAGTAATACATTGACGTTACACATGTATGCAGAGGACATCAAACTTTACTGGCTGCGAAACGTTACGATAGCCGACTTCCCAGGGTATGGGTAAGAATTCGATTGCAACCCCAGAGTCCGGATGCATCTTATGACTCTGGTGACAGCTTATAACAGAGGATAACAGCGCATGGTGCTTGGCAAACCGCAAACAGACCCGACTCTCGAATGGTTCTTGTCTCATTGCCACATTCATAAGTACCCATCGAAGAGCACGCTGATTCACCAGGGTGAAAAAGCGGAAACGTTGTATTACATCGTCAAAGGCTCGGTGGCAGTGCTGATCAAAGATGAAGAAGGGAAAGAGATGATCCTTTCTTATCTGAACCAGGGCGATTTCATCGGTGAACTGGGCCTGTTTGAAGAAGGCCAGGAACGTAGCGCCTGGGTTCGTGCAAAGACAGCATGTGAAGTGGCTGAAATTTCCTACAAGAAATTCCGTCAGTTGATTCAGGTTAACCCTGACATCCTGATGCGTCTTTCTTCGCAGATGGCGCGCCGTCTGCAGGTGACATCTGAGAAAGTGGGTAACCTCGCCTTCCTGGACGTGACCGGCCGTATCGCTCAGACCCTGCTGAATCTGGCGAAACAACCCGATGCGATGACTCACCCTGATGGCATGCAAATTAAAATTACCCGTCAGGAAATCGGTCAGATTGTCGGTTGCTCCCGTGAAACAGTGGGCCGTATTCTGAAAATGCTGGAAGATCAGAACCTGATCTCCGCACACGGTAAAACCATCGTGGTTTACGGAACGCGTTAATTCCGCTCAAACGGCGTGCCATCGCAAGGTGTCACGCCGTTTTTGTCTCTATTCCCCATGTGGCGCAGGCTGATTTATCACCCGGAAGTTAACTACGCACTGCGACAAACGCTGGTGTTGTGCCTTCCTGTGGCCGTGGGCCTGATTCTGGGCCATCTTCAGCAAGGTCTGCTCTTCTCTCTCGTTCCCGCCTGCTGCAACATTGCCGGTCTGGATACACCGCATAAGCGCTTTTTCAAACGGCTGATCGTGGGCGGCTCGCTGTTTGCGGGTTGTAGCCTCGCCGTACAGCTTTTGCTGGCCCGCGATATCCCGCTGCCGCTGATCCTCACCGTCCTGGCGATGACCCTGGGCGTAACCGCTGAAATCAGCTCACTGCACGCGCGTTTGCTTCCCGCGTCGCTGATTGCCGCCATCTTCACGCTGAGCCTTGCGGGCAACATGCCGGTGTGGGAGCCGCTACTGATCTACGCCCTCGGTACGCTGTGGTACGGGCTGTTTAACTGGTTTTGGTTCTGGCTGTGGCGGGAACAGCCCCTGCGGGAATCCCTGAGCCTGCTCTACGTGCAGCTGGCGGATTACTGTGAAGCCAAATACACCTTGCTCACCCAGCATACCGATCCAGAAAAATCACTGCCGCCCCTGCTGACGCGTCAGCAAAAGGTGGTGGACCTGATAAGCCAGTGTTATCAGCAGCTGCATATGCTCGCCGCCAATAAGAACCACGAATATAAGCGGCTACTGCGCGTCTTCCAGGTGGGGCTGGACTTACAGGAGCATATCTCCGTGAGCCTGCACCAGCCGCAGGAGGTGCAAAAACTGGTCGAGCGCAGCCATGCCGAAGCGGTGATCCGCTGGAACGCACAAACCGTCTCCGCGCGCCTTCGGGTGCTGGCTGACGATATTCTGTATCACCGCTACCCCACGCGCTTTAACATGGACAAACAGCTCGGCGCGCTGGAGAAGATTGCCCGTCAGCATGAAGACAACCCGGTGGGTCAGTTTGCCGCCTGGCACTTCAGCCGTATCGCCCGCGTGTTACGAACCCAGCGTCCGCTTTATCCGCGCGACCTGATGGCCGACAAACAAAAACGCCTGCCGCTGCTGCCGGCGCTCAGAAGCTACCTCTCCCTTAAATCATCTGCCCTGCGCAACGCCGCGCGAATTAGCGTGATGCTGAGCATTGCCAGCCTGATGGGCATGGCGCTGCATCTGCCCAAACCGTACTGGATTTTAATGACCATCTTGTTTGTCACCCAGAACGGCTATGGCGCGACGCGGGTGCGCATTCTGCACCGGGCAGGCGGAACGATGGCGGGGCTGATCATTGCGGGCGTTACGCTGCACTTTCACGTGCCGGAAGGCTATACGCTGGCAGGGATGCTGGTGATCACGATGGTGAGCTACCTGATCATCCGCAAAAACTACGGCTGGGCGATGGTGGGCTTTACGGTAACGGCGGTGTATACCCTGCAGTTGCTCACGCTCAACGGCGAGCAGTTTATTATCGCCAGGCTGGTCGATACCCTGATTGGCTGCCTGATTGCCTTTGGCGGCATGGTCTGGCTGTGGCCTCAGTGGCAAAGCGGGCTGCTCAGACAGAACGCCCACGATGCGCTGGAGGCCGACCAGCAGGCCATTCGCCTGATCCTGAGTGACGACCCGCAGCCCTCCCCGCTGGCGTATCAGCGGATGAAGGTCAACCAGGCGCATAACGCCCTGTTTAACTCGCTGAATCAGGCAATGCAGGAGCCCGGCTTTAACTCGCACTATCTGGCGGACATGAAGCTCTGGGTGACGCACAGCCAGTTTATCGTTGAGCATATCAACGCCATGACCACGCTGGCGCGGGAACATACGATGCTGACGCCCGATCTGGCGCAGCGCTACCTGCAGTCGTGTGAGATTGCCCTGCAGCGGTGTCAGCAGCGACTCGAGTATGACGCGCCTGGCGAGTCAGGGGATTCGAACATTCTGGAGGCGCCAGAGACGCTCACCCACGGGCCAATGAGTACCCTGGAGCAGCATCTGCAGCGCGTTCTCGGGCATCTGAACACCATGCACACCATTTCGTCGGTAGCATGGCGTCAGCGCCCTCACCACGGGATATGGTTAACCCGTCGCTTAACGCGAACAGAGTCTTAAGCGTTTACGATCTTCGCGACCGCCGCGGCAAAACGGTTTAACCCGTCTTCAATGTCCTGATTTTCGACCACCAGCGACGGCGCAAAGCGCATCACGTCCGGCCCGGCATTGAGCACCATCACCCCTTCATGGGCGGCGGCGTGCAGGAAATCGCGCGCACGGCCTTTGTACTGTGGCTTCAGCTCCGCGCCGATCAGTAACCCCATCCCGCGGATCTCGCTGAAGACGTCATACTGGTCATCAATCTGCTGCAAATGCGTCACGAAAAGCTCACGCTTCGCGTTGACGCCGCTCAGAACCTCAGGGGTATTGATAATGTCGAACGCGGCACCCGCGACGGCACTCGCCAGCGGGTTGCCGCCGTATGTGGAGCCGTGGGAACCCACATGGAATGCGGAGGCAATCTCCTGCGTCGTTAATACCGCACTGACCGGGAAGCCGCCGCCGAGCGCTTTGGCGCTGGTCAGAATATCCGGCGTCACGCCGTAATGCATGTAGGCAAACAGGGAGCCGGTACGGCCCATCCCGCACTGCACTTCATCAAATACCAGCAGCGCCTGATGCTCATCGCACAGGTCGCGCAGCCCTTTCAGGAACTCCGGCGTGGCAGCCGTTACGCCGCCCTCTCCCTGGATCGGCTCCACCACCACCGCACAGGTGTGGTCATCCATTACCGCTTTTACCGCATGCAGATCGTTAAACGGCACATGGATAATATCGGCCGGTTTTGGTCCAAAACCGTCGGAATACTTTGGCTGTCCGCCGACGGAAACGGTAAACAGCGAGCGACCGTGGAAGGCGTTGTGGAAAGCAATGATTTTGGTTTTGTACGGGCTGTGGCGCGTGGAGGCATAGTAGCGCGCCAGTTTGAAGGCGGTTTCGTTCGCTTCTGTACCGGAGTTCATAAACAGCACGCGTTCGGCGAAGGTCGCGCTGATTAACTTGCGGCCCAGACGCAGCGCCGGTTCGTTGGTAAAGACGTTGCTGGTATGCCACAGGGTTTCCCCCTGGGTTTTCAGCGCCTCCACCAGCGCAGGATGGCAATGACCCAGCGCCGTCACCGCAATCCCGCCGGCGAAATCAACATACTCTTTCCCCTGCTGATCCCAGACTCGGCTGCCTTTCCCTTTTACCGGGATAAACTCAGCCGGTGCATAAATCGGCAGAATGACTTCATCGAATGTCGCGCGGGTAATTGCAGATTGTTCAGTTGCCATGTCATGACCATCCATTTTATGTCACAGTGATTGTGAAAATATAATCACAAAATATGCATAAAAAATCACAGCAAGGCAACCACTATTCAACGATTGAGGAAATTTGCCAGCAGCTGGTGTCCCTGCTCGCTGAGGATACTCTCCGGGTGGAATTGCACCCCTTCGAGGTCCCATTCACGATGCCGAATCCCCATGATCTCCCGGGTATCGCTCCAGGCGGTAACCTCAAAGCATTCCGGCAGCGTTGACGGGTCAATGACCAGCGAATGGTAGCGCGTCACGGTAAGCGGATTATTAAGCCCCGTAAACACGCCCGTGCCGGTATGGGTCACCGGCGCGGTTTTGCCATGCATCACTTTGGCGGCGCGCACAATGGTGGCACCAAACACCTGCCCAATGGCCTGGTGGCCCAGGCAGACGCCAAGAATGGGCAGCTTACCGGCGTAGTGACGAATGACATCCAGCGAAATGCCCGATTCCGACGGCGTGCAGGGCCCCGGCGAGATAACGATTTTCTGCGGGGCAAGCGCGTCGATTTCGGCCAGGCTGATGTCGTCGTTGCGGCGGACCACCACCTCTGCACCCAGTTCACAAAAATACTGGTAAAGGTTCCAGGTGAAGGAATCGTAGTTATCAATCAGCAGAATCATGGCGGCTCCAGAAAAACGTGCCGCCCTATTCTACTCAGTTTCCCGCGCTTCGCTCACTACTTTGGCAAAGATGGCGTTCAGGGCCGTTAAATCGCCCATTGCGCCGCTCTGGTTGGCCGCCGCCCATTTGCCCGGGTCGATATCTTTCCAGCTCAGCTGATAGCCTGCATGGATGGCGAGTTGTTCGAAGAAGATCCGCTGAGCGATACCGTTGCCAATCCGGAAGGGATGGAGCACGTTGATCTCACAGTAGTAGTGACTCAGGCGGGCCACAAACTCCTCTTTCTGCAGACCGTTGAGATACCCCTCTTCCTCGAGATCCTGCATCAGGACATTGCCCTCTTTCTCGATGTAGGCGAAGTGGCAGAAGCGGGTGTCGCCCTGATAAATATCGATTTCGCGGATATCGCCCGCCCAGTCAAAAATATCCTGATAAAGGTGGCGGTGGATTGCACAGAGATGCGGCAACCCCGGCGCCGACGGGCCTAAGCCGAGCGTCGCCACCCGCAGCGCGGTGATCTCATAGGATGCCTTTGCAAGACGGTCAGCCTGACGGATATTCAGACGGTTACGCATCACATTCAGACCCGGGTAGAGATACGGGTCACGATCGTCACCGATTTTATCGCTCATAGTGCCTCCTGAGTTCTTCAAGACGGCTTTGCGCATCCTGGGCGTTTAGCGTAACGAGCGGGCTATCAACCCCCTCAAGGCGGCGGCTGGCCTGGAAATTACTGTTTCGCTGCTGCTCCCAGAGACGGGATTTTTGCTTATCGGTGAGTTTTTTCACTTAACGCCTCCCTGAAGATGTCCGTGTGCCACAAGTATAAGCAGCAAAACGCGCTTTCGCAGGGAGGGGAGCGAAACACGGGCGAGAAGCGCCCGTGTCAAAGAAGGTTACGGCAGAACTTTTGCAGAGAGGATCACAACCGGTTTTGTCGGCACATTCTGGTACGGGCCAACATCATGGGACTGCACCTGAGAAATCTTGTCAGCCACATCCATCCCTTTCACCACTTTACCGAAGACCGCGTAGCCGAAGTCGCGCTGGCCGTGGTCGAGGAAGGCGTTATCCGCCACGTTGATAAAGAACTGGCTGGTGGCGCTGTCTTTATCTGCCGTACGCGCCATTGAGATGGTGCCGCGAGTGTTGCGCAGGCCGTTATCCGCTTCATTTTTAATCGGTGCGTTAGGCTGCTTTTGCTGCATTTGCTCGTTAAAACCACCGCCCTGCACCATAAAGCCCGGGATCACACGGTGGAATGTGGTGCCGTTATAGAAACCGTTATTCACGTAGTCGAGGAAGTTTTTCACAGAAACCGGAGCTTTCTGGCTATTCAGTTCCAGCTCAATATTCCCGGCGGAGGTGGTCAGCAGAACGTGAGGGTCTCCTTTGGCTGCCAGCGCAGCAGGGGAAACGGCAGAAAGAGCAAACACAGCTGCGACAGCCGCCAGCGTTGATTTGAGCATGAGAATTCCTTAACAAAGCGCAGTATAAAAAGCGAATGGCTTGATTCTAAAGAGCAGTATGAACGGAGACCAGCCTTTTACCTAATTTTACGAAATTGAAACAGTTGTAACCACGCAAACGATTGGTTATGACGCCCATTAATGTGATCTGAATCACATAAAAACCTGCAATAGCGATCGAATTTCTCTTAAAAGATATGAATGGATCACTTTAATGTCTAAAATCTGCCCGCTCTCAGCGCCCCTCGGGCGCTTTTCTTTTCCTGAACAGGCCAGACATGACTAACAGCAATCGTATCAAGCTCACATGGATCAGCTTCTTCTCCTACGCCCTGACCGGCGCGTTGGTGATCGTCACCGGGATGGTGATGGGTAATATCGCAGACTACTTCCAGCTGCCCGTTTCCAGCATGAGTAACACCTTTACCTTCCTCAACGCCGGGATCCTGATCTCCATTTTCCTGAATGCCTGGCTGATGGAAATTGTTCCACTGAAAACGCAGCTGCGTTTTGGTTTCGTGCTGATGGTCGCCGCGGTCGCGGGTTTAATGGTGAGCCACAGCATCGCCCTGTTCTCTGCCGCCATGTTTGTGCTGGGTCTGGTGAGCGGTATCACGATGTCCATCGGTACGTTCCTGATTACCCACATGTATGAAGGTCGTCAGCGTGGCGCACGTCTGCTGTTTACCGACTCCTTCTTCAGCATGGCGGGGATGATTTTCCCGATGGTAGCGGCCGTTCTGCTGGCACGCAGCATTGAGTGGTACTGGGTTTATGCCTGTATCGGTCTGGTCTACGTGGCAATCTTTATTCTGACCTTCGGCTGTGAATTCCCGGTTCTGGGCAAAAAAGCGCAATCCACGGACGAGCCGGTCGCGAAAGAGAAATGGGGTATCGGCGTACTGTTCCTCTCCGTTGCCGCACTGTGCTACATCCTCGGTCAGCTGGGCTTTATCTCCTGGGTACCGGAATACGCCAAAGGCCTGGGCATGAGTCTGAACGACGCGGGTAAACTGGTGAGCGATTTCTGGATGTCTTACATGTTCGGCATGTGGGCGTTTAGCTTCATCCTGCGCTTCTTCGACCTGCAGCGCATTCTGACCGTGCTGGCAGGCATGGCAACCGTGCTGATGTACCTGTTCATTAACGGTTCACCGGAGCATATGCCGTGGTTCATCCTGACCCTGGGCTTCTTCTCCAGTGCGATTTACACCTCTATCATTACGCTGGGCTCTCTGCAGACCAAAGTGGCGTCACCGAAACTGGTGAACTTCGTGCTGACCTGCGGCACCATCGGCACCATGTTGACCTTCGTGGTCACCGGCCCGATCGTCGCCCACAGCGGCCCGCTGGCCGCGCTGCATACCGCTAACGGTTTGTACGCGGTGGTGTTTGTGATGTGCCTGGTTCTGGGCTTCGTGACCCGCCACCGCCAGCATAATACGGCAGCGGCGTCCCACTGATCCCCTACGCCCCTTTGCGCTCAGCGAAGGGGCTGTTTTTCGTGAAGATGTGCTCTTCCGCAACCTCGTCCATTTTGATCCACGTCTGCGCAAGCTGCGTCGTGGCAATCACTCGCCCCTCCCGAATCGACCAGCGCGCCGGCACCTGGCAGCGCACCGCTTCAAACCCGCTCTCCGCAGGCAGCACGATCAGGTTAGCCAGATTTCCCGTTTCGATACCGTAATCCGTCAGGCCGAAGGTTCGGGCGCTGTTGTGGGTTATCAGGTTCAAACCGTTGTCAATTTGCGAATACCCCATCATCTGACACACATGCAGCCCCATATGCAGTACCTGCAGCATATTGCCGGTGCCAAGCGGGTACCACGGGTCGAAGACATCATCATGCCCGAAACAGACGTTGATCCCCGCCTCCAGCAGCTCCTTCACTCGGGTAATCCCGCGTCGTTTGGGATAATCATCAAAGCGTCCCTGTAAATGGATATTCACCAGTGGATTGGCGACAAAGTTGATGCCTGACATCTTCAGCAGGCGGAAAAGCCGCGAGGTGTATGCCCCGTTATAGGAGTGCATCGCCGTGGTATGGCTGGCCGTGACCCGCGGGCCCATCCCTGATTCATAAGCCAGGGTGGCCACCGTTTCCAGAAATCGGGACTGCTCATCGTCAATTTCATCGCAGTGGATATCCAGCGGACGGTCATATTTCTTCGCCAGTTCAAAGGCAATGTGCAGCGATTGCACGCCATACTCGCGGGTGAATTCAAAATGCGGGATTGCCCCGACCACATCGGCGCCCAGCTTCAACGCCTCCTCAAGCAGCGCCGCGCCGTCCGGGTAAGAAAGGATGCCTTCCTGCGGGAACGCCACGATTTGCAGCGTGATCCACGGCGCAACCTCCTGCTTCACCTCCAGCATGGCCTTCAGGGCGGTGAGCGTCGGGTCAGAGACGTCCACGTGGGTGCGCACAAACTGAATACCGTTGGCAATTTGCCCTTTCAGCGTTTTCCAGGCGCGCGCTTTTACATCCTCATGGCTAAGCAGTGCCTTACGCTCCGCCCAGCGCTCAATGCCTTCAAACAGCGTACCGGATTGGTTCCAGCTCGGCTCGCCTGCCGTCTGGGTGGTATCAAGGTGGATATGCGGTTCAATAAACGGGGGGATGGCAAGGCCGCCACGCGCGTTTAAGATTCTTACGTTTTCGTCTTCGGTATCGCCCATCGGCGTAATGCCACCAAAACGGCCCTGCTCAATGGCGATTTGCCACAGCCCTTCGCGACCCGGTAAGCGAACATTCTGGATAAGCCCAAGCGGTGTTGTAGACATGCCTTTCCCCTGAAAAACGCGGCTGAAATTTGGGAGTACGCATTTTTGACAATGCGCCCCTTAATTTGTACACAAAATCGGCGACCTCGAAAAGCCAGCGATTTCCACAACTTATAAAAATCCTGACAAATCAGTCATATACCACCTAAGGAGTAGGCGAAGGCGTATTTGATTTGCATCAATAAGTGCCCCTGCTGAATCGTTAAGGTAGGCAGTAATAGAAAAGAAATCGAGGCAAAAATGAGCAAAGTCAGACTCGCTATCATCGGTAACGGCATGGTCGGCCACCGCTTTATTGAGGATCTTCTCGATAAAGCCGATGCTAACCAGTTCGATATTACCGTGTTCTGTGAAGAACCCCGCAAGGCGTACGACCGTGTGCACTTGTCTTCCTACTTCTCCCATCATACCGCTGAAGAGCTCTCTCTGGTGCGCGATGGTTTCTACGAGAAGCATGGCGTGAAAGTGCTGGTGGGCGAACGCGCTATCACCATCAACCGTCAGGAAAAAGTGATCCACTCCAGCGCCGGACGTACGGTTTTTTACGACAAGCTGATCATGGCGACTGGCTCGTACCCGTGGATCCCGCCGATCAAAGGCTCGGAAACGCAGGATTGCTTCGTTTATCGTACCATCGAAGATCTCAATGCGATCGAATCATGTGCACGCCGCAGTAAACGTGGCGCCGTGGTCGGGGGGGGGCTGCTGGGTCTGGAAGCCGCCGGTGCGCTGAAAAACCTCGGTGTTGAAACCCACGTCATCGAATTTGCCCCCATGCTGATGGCAGAGCAGCTTGACCACATGGGTGGTGACCAGCTGCGCCGTAAAATCGAAAGCATGGGCGTGAAGGTTCACACCAGCAAAAATACCAAAGAGATTGTGCAGGAAGGCACCGAAGCGCGGAAAACCATGCGCTTTGCCGATGGCAGCGAACTGGAAGTGGACTTCATCGTCTTCTCTACCGGTATTCGCCCACGCGACAAGCTGGCCACCCAGTGCGGTCTGGCCGTCGCTCAGCGCGGCGGGATCATGATTAACGATACCTGCCAGACCTCCGACCCGGATATCTACGCCATCGGCGAATGCGCCAGCTGGAACAACCGCGTGTACGGTCTGGTCGCGCCTGGCTACAAAATGGCGCAGGTTGCCGTTGACCATATTCTCGGCAACCAGAACGCCTTCGAAGGGGCTGACCTGAGCGCCAAGCTGAAACTGCTGGGCGTAGACGTAGGCGGTATTGGCGATGCGCATGGCCGCACCCCGGGCGCACGCAGCTATGTTTACCTCGATGAAAGCAAAGAGGTGTACAAACGTCTTATCGTCAGTCAGGACAACAAAACCCTGCTCGGCGCGGTGCTGGTGGGCGATACCAGCGACTACGGTAACCTGCTTCAGCTGGTCTTGAACGCCATCGAACTGCCGGAAAACCCGGACGCGCTGATCCTTCCGGCGCATGCGTCCAGCGGTAAGCCGTCCATCGGCGTGGATAAACTGCCCGACAGCGCGCAGATTTGCTCCTGCTTCGATGTGACCAAAGGCATGCTGATTTCGGCCATCAATAAAGGCTGCCATACCGTCGCGGCCCTGAAGGCAGAAACCAAAGCCGGTACCGGCTGCGGTGGGTGTATCCCGCTGGTCACACAGGTTCTGAACGCAGAACTGGCGAAACAGGGTATCGAAGTCAACAATAACCTGTGCGAGCATTTCGCTTACTCTCGCCAGGAGCTGTACCACCTGATCCGCGTGGAAGGCATCAAATCCTTCGACGAACTGCTGGCGAAACACGGCCAGGGTTATGGCTGTGAAGTGTGTAAACCTACCGTGGGTTCCCTGCTGGCCTCCTGCTGGAACGAGTACGTTCTCAAACCAGAGCACACGCCGCTGCAGGATACCAACGATAACTTCCTGGCGAACATTCAGAAAGACGGGACTTACTCCGTCATCCCACGCTCCGCCGGTGGCGAAATCACCCCGGAAGGGCTGGTCGCCGTTGGCCGTATCGCGCGCGAATTTAACCTGTATACCAAAATCACCGGCTCTCAGCGTATTGGCCTGTTTGGTGCGCAGAAAGATGACCTGCCTGAAATCTGGCGTCAGCTGATTGACGCGGGATTCGAAACCGGCCACGCCTACGCGAAAGCGCTGCGTATGGCGAAAACCTGTGTGGGCAGCACCTGGTGCCGCTACGGCGTAGGCGACAGCGTCGGCTTTGGTGTGGAGCTGGAGAACCGCTACAAAGGCATCCGTACACCGCACAAAATGAAGTTTGGCGTCTCCGGCTGTACCCGCGAATGTGCGGAAGCGCAGGGTAAAGATGTGGGTATCATCGCCACCGAGAAAGGCTGGAACCTGTACGTCTGTGGTAACGGCGGCATGAAACCACGCCATGCAGACCTGCTGGCGGCTGACCTCGACCGCGATACGCTGATTCAGTATCTCGACCGCTTTATGATGTTCTACATCCGTACCGCCGATAAGCTGACCCGTACCGCGTCCTGGCTCGATAACCTGGAAGGCGGTATCGAGTACCTGAAATCGGTCATCATTGACGACAAACTGGGCCTGAACGACCATCTGGAAGCGGAAATGGCGCGCCTGCGCGAGGCGGTGATCTGCGAGTGGACTGAAACCGTCAACACCCCGGCGGCGCAGACTCGCTTCAGACACTTTATCAACAGCACCCGGCGCGACCCGAATGTGCAGGTTGTGGCAGAACGCGAGCAGCATCGTCCGGCGACACCTTATGAACGTATTCCGGTGACTCTGGTGGAGGAAAACGCATGAGCCAGTGGGTAAACATCTGCAACATTAACGACATTCTGCCTGCCACCGGGGTCTGTGCCCTGCTGGGTAACGAGCAGGTCGCAATATTTCGCCCTCGCCATGATGAACAGGTTTTTGCCATCAGCAATATCGACCCGTTCTTTGAGGCCAGCGTCCTGTCCCGGGGATTAATCGCAGAGCATCAGGGTGAACTCTGGGTCGCCAGCCCGTTGAAGAAACAGCGTTTTCGTTTACGCGACGGGTATTGCATGGAAGATGAGCATTATTCCGTGAAGCCCTACGATGTCCGCGTGAAGGACGGTAAGGTGCAGCTGAAAGGCTAATCTCTCGCCTTTTCAATATGAAAAGCTTATGACCCCTTATGGGTAACGGCAGGAAAAACCGTATGTTCTGTACGATTCCTGCTGTTATCCTGACCTCAATTTCTTACCCCCTCCTTGAATGCTGTGAGGTAATGTCGTGGACCACCTGCCGATTTTCTGTCAATTACGCCATCGCGACTGTCTGCTTGTAGGCGGCGGCGATGTGGCTGAACGCAAAGCGCGCTTGCTGTTAGAAGCAGGAGCCCGACTCACCGTTAACGCCCTGGCCTTCGCCCCGCAGTTTGAGGCCTGGGAAAAAGAAGGGATGCTCACGCTGGTGCAGGGGGGGTTTAATGAATCCCTGCTTGATACCTGCTGGCTGACCATAGCCGCCACGGATGACGATGAAGTGAATCAGCGCGTCAGCGACGCCTGTGAAGCGCGCCGCATCTTCTGTAACGTGGTGGATGCCCCGAAGGAAGCCAGCTTTATCATGCCGTCGATCATTGACCGTTCGCCGCTGATGATTGCGGTATCGTCCGGCGGCCGCTCTCCCGTCCTGGCCCGCCTGCTGCGGGAAAAACTGGAAGCCATCCTGCCGCAGCATCTTGGCCAGATTGCCCACTATGCCGGACAGCTGCGTTCACGGGTTAAGCAAACCTTCGCGACCGTGGGTGAACGCCGTCGCTTCTGGGAAAAATTCTTTGTGAATGACAGGCTGGCCCAGTCGCTGGCGAATCAGGATCATAAAGCGGTGGAAGAGACGACGGCGCAGTTGCTCTGCGAGCCGTTGGATCATCGTGGTGAAGTGGTGCTGGTGGGTGCCGGCCCGGGCGATGCCGGTTTGCTGACGCTGAAAGGGCTGCAGCAGATCCAGCAGGCGGATATTGTGGTTTATGACCGTCTGGTCTCCGATGAGATAATGAACCTGGTCCGCCGCGATGCTGACCGCGTATTTGTCGGTAAACGTGCCGGGTACCACTGTGTGCCGCAGGAGGAGATTAACCAGATCCTGCTGCGCGAAGCGCAAAAAGGAAAACGCGTGGTACGCCTCAAGGGTGGCGACCCGTTTATCTTTGGTCGCGGCGGTGAAGAGCTGGAAACGTTGTGCAACGCGGGTATTCCGTTTTCCGTGGTGCCGGGCATCACGGCAGCCTCCGGTTGCTCAGCTTACTCGGGCATTCCGCTGACCCACCGTGACTATGCCCAGAGCGTACGCCTGGTGACGGGACACCTGAAAACCGGCAGTGAGCTGGACTGGCATAACCTGGCCGCCGAAAAACAAACGCTGGTGTTCTATATGGGGTTAAACCAGGCCGCGACCATTCAGGCCAAACTGCTTGAGCACGGCATGGAAGAGGATATGTCCGTCGCGCTGGTGGAAAACGGCACGTCCATTAAGCAGCGCGTGGTGAACGGCGTGCTGACCCAGTTAGGTGAGCTGGCACAGCAGGTTGAAAGCCCGGCGCTGATTATTGTCGGACGCGTGGTGGAGCTGCGCGATAAACTGAACTGGTTCTCGAATCACTAACGCATATTCCCCCTTCCCGGAGTAGTCCTTATGCGGACTACTCCCCTCTTACCGCTCCCGATAACATACCGCCCGCGAAATGGAATTTTTTCATTTATTCCCTCACGTTAGATCCAATTTTCGTTTTTTCAGACAAGGAATGCGTATGTTTAAACTGGCAAAAACCGCCGTTCTGGTAGGCATGTTATCGACTCTGACCGCCTGCACCGGTCACGTTCAAAATACCAAAAATAATTGCAGCTATGATTACCTGCTGCACCCGGCAATTTCCATTTCGAAGTTCATCGGTGGCTGCGGCCCGGCCGCACAGCAGTAAGCGTTTTTCAGGCGTAAAAAAAACCGGGAATGTCCCGGTTTTTTTGTCTGGCTCAGCACGTTTTTTGTCGGGGAGCGCTCATGCTTACCCGACAAAACAGGGTTACGGTTTACCCACAAACCCAATCGCCTGGTACACCGCTTTAAGGGTTTCAGACGCGCGGGCACTGGCTTTTTCCGCGCCCTCTTTCATCACTTTCTGCAGGAAAGCTTCGTCGTTACGGTAGCGGTGATAACGCTCCTGCAGCTCGGTCAGCATGCCGGAAACGGCATCCGCCACTTCCCCTTTCAGGTGACCATACATCTTGCCTTCGAAGTGTTGTTCCAGCTCAGGAATGCTCTGACCCGTCACACCGGAGAGGATATCCAGCAGGTTGGAGACGCCCGCTTTGTTCTGCACGTCGTAACGCACAACAGGTGGCTCATCCGAGTCGGTCACCGCACGCTTGAGCTTTTTAACCACCGATTTCGGGTCTTCCAGCAGGCCGATAACGTTGTTGCGGTTATCGTCAGACTTGGACATCTTCTTGGTTGGCTCCAGCAGCGACATCACGCGTGCGCCGGATTTCGGAATGAACGGCTCAGGCACTTTGAACACGTCGCCGTACAGCGCGTTAAAGCGCTGGGCGATATCGCGGCTCAGTTCCAGATGCTGTTTCTGATCTTCGCCAACCGGCACCTGGTTGGTCTGGTACAGCAGAATGTCTGCTGCCATCAGTACCGGGTAATCAAACAGACCGGCGTTGATGTTTTCTGAGTAGCGCGCGGATTTATCCTTGAACTGCGTCATGCGGCTCAGTTCGCCGAAGTAGGTGTAGCAGTTCAGCGCCCAGCCCAGCTGCGCATGCTCTGGAACGTGAGACTGAACGAAAATGGTGCTCTTCTCAGGATCAATTCCGCAGGCCAGATACAGCGCCAGGGTGTCCAGGGTGGCTTTACGCAGCTTCTCAGGATCCTGACGTGCAGTGATAGCATGCAGATCTACGATGCAGTAAATGCAATGGTAATCATCCTGCATGCTGACCCACTGACGTAACGCACCCATGTAGTTACCAATGGTCAATTCACCTGACGGCTGTGCGCCACTAAAAACGATGGGCTTAGTCATTATTCAATTCCTGATTATCACTGTGCGAAAGCCCGAGTGCGGGCAACAAATCTTTGAAGTGGTCGAACACGACGTCCGGCTCACTCAGCGTGATGGCCTCACCGTAGTTGTAGCCATAGGTTAATCCCACTGAAGGACAACCCGCCGCTCTGGCAGCCAGAATATCATTGCGAGAATCACCGACAAAGAGCAGCTCCGCGGGCGTTAAGGATAATTTTCCTGCCACCAGCAGTAACGGTTCCGGATGCGGCTTTTTGTTCTGCACATCATCACCGCCAACAATGACGGAAAAATACTTTGCGATGTCCAGCGCTTCCAGCAGAGGGGCGACAAAAGGTGTCGGTTTGTTTGTCACCAGCCCCAGCGGAATGCCGTTGGCATGAAGCGCACTCAGCGTTTCTGCGACATCCGGGAACAGGAAACTGCCCTCTTCGACCGTCTCTTCATAGAAACGATTGAACAATTTACGCAGGATACGCAGCTGTTCTTCCTGCGGGATATCCGCATGATCCACGCTCGGTTTACCCTGTGCGGAACGCTGGGACACACGCTCCTGGCGGGCCCATGTCAACGCGCGCTCCATCAGGACATCGGCGCCATTGCCAATCCACGTGATGACACGCTCTTCGCCCGCAACGGGCAGTTCAAGAGCATACAGCGCCTGGTCTACGGCGCTGGTTAAGCCCGGCGCGCTGTCGACCAGCGTGCCGTCGAGGTCAAATGCGATACCCCGGGTTGCCTGCAATTTATCCATGACTTACCTTCGCCAGTTCACGGCGCATTTCATCAATGACTTTTTTGTAATCCGGTTGGTCGAAAATCGCTGAACCTGCAACGAACATATCCGCGCCCGCTGCCGCAATTTCACCAATGTTATTCACTTTTACGCCACCGTCGACTTCCAGACGAATGTCGTAACCTGACTCATCAATACGACGGCGCACTTCACGCAGTTTATCCAGCGTATGAGGGATAAACGACTGACCGCCAAAGCCCGGGTTAACGGACATCAGCAAAATGACATCCAGCTTATCCATCACATGGTCGAGATAGCTCAGCGGCGTAGCCGGGTTGAAAACCAGACCCGCTTTACAGCCATTCTCTTTGATGAGCTGCAGCGTGCGATCCACATGTTCAGACGCTTCAGGGTGGAAGGTGATGATACTGGCTCCCGCAGCGGCAAAATCAGGCACGATACGGTCAACAGGCTTCACCATCAGATGGACGTCAATCGGCGCGGTAATACCGTAGTTACGCAGCGCTTTAAGCACCATCGGGCCAATGGTCAGATTAGGAACGTAGTGGTTATCCATAACGTCGAAATGGACGACATCCGCGCCCGCCGCGAGTGCTTTTGCAGTGTCTTCACCCAGGCGGGCAAAATCGGCCGACAGAATTGAGGGAGCAATCAAAAACTGTTTCATCCGCATCTCCTTGAAATGTGTTTACCGGCGGGCAAAACGGCTCAGGGGCGATAAAGAGCCAGGAGTTCGTCCACCTTTTTACGTGTGCCGCCGTTGCTGCTTATGCTACGCCGCACTTTGACCTGAAAATGCTTCGCGGCTTTGTACCATTCGCGCGTATCAGGGGTATCGTGATTCGAAATTAACACCGGAATTCTTTTGCTGACCAGCTTTTCCGCCATCTCCGCCAGACGGGCCTGCTCGGCCGGACTGAAGCTGTTGGTGTGATAAGCGGTGAAATTTGCCGTCGCAGACAGCGGTGCGTAAGGCGGGTCGCAATAGACCACCGAGTTTACGCCTGCCAGCTCCATGCACTCTTCATAGGAGAGGCAGTGGAATTCGGCATTCTGCGCTTTTTTAGCAAAGTGATACAACTCATCCTGTGGGAAATACGGACGCTTATAACGGCCAAACGGCACGTTAAATTCACCACGAAGATTATACCGGCACAGGCCGTTGTAGCCGTGTCGATTGAGATAGAGGAACAACAGCGCCCGACGGAACGGATCCTGACTCTGATTAAATTCAGTGCGGAACTGGTAGTAAACGTCCGGATTATTGTGCTCGGGTGTAAACAGCTTCCGAGCCTCTTCCACGTACTCGTCGGTCCGCAGCTTGACGATGTTGTAGAGGCTAATGAGGTCGCTGTTGATATCCGCCAGGATATAACGAGAAAAATCGGTATTCAGGAATACCGATCCAGCGCCCACAAAGGGCTCGATAAGACACTCGCCTTTCGGCAGGTGCTTTTTAATATCATCGAGCAGGGGGTATTTCCCCCCTGCCCATTTCAGAAAAGCGCGATTTTTTTTCATGCTGACTAACTGATTACACCTTCTCCGGCTGTGGAGAAAGCTCCGACAGCATCCTGCGCTTTAAACATTACTTCAGATCAGCCTGAACCTGATGAATTGGCTTAGCCCATGGGTTTTTCGCCTGAACGTCGGCGGGCAGCGTTGCGACAGCACGTTTCGCTTCATCTTTTGAAGCATAAACGCCACTTACCAGCACGTACCACGGCTGACCATTACGGGTCGTCTGATAAACCACATAGTTTTTCAGATTTGTTTTCTTCGCCCAACCGTTGAGGTTGTCATAGTTAGACGAACTGCTCAGCTGCAGCGTGTAATTGCTGGACGGGGCTGACTTCAGTGAACCGACGTTACCTGCAGTCTTGCCTGCTGCGGCGCTGGTTGTTGCCGTTGCTGCAGGTGCAGTTGCAGTAGGTGCAGTTGCAGCTGGTGCCGAAGTGGCAGCCGGTGCCGTGGTGGTCGCCGTTGCTTTCGGTGCAGTCTGCGTAACCGGTGCTTTTGCCGGTTCGCTCACCGTGGCCGTTTCAGTTCGTTTTGTCTGAGTCGGCGCTTTCACTTCAGGCGCTTTGACGACTGCCTGAGGTTTGGTTTCACGCTTAGGTTCAATCACAGCCTGCTTACGTTCAGGACGGGTCGCAGGTTGCGTCTGGCGCGGTTTGGTTTCGGTTGCAGCCGTTTGCGGCTGAGCGTTACCACCGCGGATCGGTGCAACGGTTGCAGGTTCAGTTGGCAGCGTAGAGTTAACCACGGCATTGTCCACCTGCGCCTGATTTTGCGGCTGCGTCAGGGCATTGTTCAGGTCGCCCTGAACTTCTACACGCTGCTGGCCTTCCGGCGTGGCAGGTGCCTGACCCTGTGCGGGGGTAGAAGAAACTGGCGGCAGAGAAACATCCTGCGGCTGTGTTGTATTTCCGGCAGTCTGCTCGGCGGAGGTGGTACCCGGCGCTGGCTGCGCACCATTCGCCTGATCGGTCGCATCGTTACCAGAGAGGCTGATGCTCTTCTCAGTGGATGCCGCTTGCTCACCGGAAGGGGTCGAAGGCGCTTTTAGCGCAGAACCAATACCGACAATCAGCAGCACGAGCACCAGAACGCCGAGTCCCATCATGATGTACTGGCGGGAGGCGGGTTTCTGCGCAGCGGCTTTTTTACGTTTACGTGGGCGACGCTCTACAGGCTCTTCGTCCATTGAATCTTCTTCGGACTCATAACCCTCTTCTTCTCGCTCATCACGCGCGTTGCGGCTACGCGAAGGGCGACGATCGTCTGCATCCAGATCAACATCGTCAAAGTTGATCTGCGGCTCGTTATCACGTTCTGAAGATTGACGAGAACGACCAGTACGACGATCGCTGGGATCGGGTTTCAGCTCGTCTTCTGGTTTGAATTCATCCATTTAACACCCCACTCAAAGGCTTATGCCAACGACTTTGCATTTCGCCTGAAGCTAAACGACCACCTGTAACAGTGGCCTGACCTTTCTAGTTGTTACGCCTGCTGACAGTCAGCAATAGCGCCAAGAACCACATCATGCGGCACTCCGCCGCGTACTTCACTCTTCCCTATTGCAAGCGGGAGTACAAGACGCATCTCACCTGCCAATACTTTTTTATCGCGCATCATGTGGGGTAAATACGCTTGTGCCGACATCTCTTTCGGCCCGGTTACCGGCAAGCCCGCACGCCCAAGCAGCGTGATGATGCGTGCCGTCTCTTCAGGTTTAAACTGCCCCAGACGTTCAGAAGTGCGGGCAGCCATTACCATTCCGGCAGCGACTGCTTCACCGTGAAGCCAGTTACCGTAACCCATTTCGGCTTCAATCGCGTGACCAAACGTATGCCCAAGATTCAGTAAAGCACGTAAGCCCGTTTCACGCTCGTCTGCAGCGACAACTTCCGCTTTCAGCTCACAACAACGACGAATGCAGTAAGCCAGTGTCGCCTCATCCAGGCGCAGCAACGCATCCATATTCTCTTCCAGCCAGTCAAAGAACTCGCCATCCAGAATAATGCCGTATTTGATCACTTCAGCCAGGCCAGAAGCCAGCTCGCGTTTCGGTAGGGTTTTCAGACAGTCGAGATCCACCACCACCGATGCCGGCTGGTAGAACGCGCCAATCATATTTTTACCGAGCGGATGGTTAACGGCCGTTTTGCCGCCGACAGAAGAGTCGACCTGAGACAGTAACGTGGTAGGGATTTGAATAAAACGCACACCACGTTGATAACTTGCAGCCGCAAAGCCCGTCAGATCGCCCACAACACCGCCGCCCAGGGCAAGCAGTGTTGTATCGCGACCATGCGGTTTTTGCAGCAATGCGGTAAAGACGGTATCCAGTACCGCCAGGCTTTTATACTGCTCGCCATCGGGCAGAATTACACTGTCGACTTTAACGCCCGCCTGTTCAAGCAGGTGGCGAACGCGGTCGAGATAAAGCGGAGCCAGCGTCTCATTGGTGACCAGCATCGCCTGATCACCCGCTTTCAGTGGTAAAAAGGAAGCTGGGTCGTTAAACAAACCAGCCGCGATGGTGATTGGGTAACTACGTTCCCCGAGAGTAACTGTAATCCTCTCCATGACGCGACATCCACCTTTAATGCTTTTACCCGCAGGCGATTGTATATAAAGCCAGAATCAGTTGCTTTCCAGCATATGAATAATCTGGTTTGCAACCACTTTAGCGCTCTGATCGTCAGTACGAATGGTCACATCAGCAATCTCTTCGTACAGCGGATTGCGTTCATCGGCCAACGCTTCCAGAACTTCGCGTGGTGGCGTTTCAACCTGCAGCAACGGGCGCTTTTTATCGCGCTGCGTACGTGCCAGCTGTTTTTCGATGGTCGTCTCGAGATAGACCACTACGCCACGGGCGGAGAGACGGTTGCGGGTTTCGCGAGATTTGACAGAGCCACCGCCTGTTGCCAGAACAATGCCCTGCTTTTCCGTGAGTTCGTTGATCACTTTTTCTTCTCGGTCACGGAAACCTTCTTCGCCTTCTACGTCGAAAACCCAGCCCACATCAGCTCCGGTTCGTTTCTCAATCTCTTGATCAGAATCGTAAAATTCCATATTGAGTTGTTGAGCTAACTGACGCCCAATAGTGCTTTTGCCGGCACCCATAGGCCCAACCAGAAAGATATTGCGTTTCTCTGCCATTTTATCGGTACTACTAAGACTATTCGTTAATGGTAATCCCCGCTTCGCAGACACCCGGCGTAGCAGGACATGAACTGAAACCTCATATGCAATAGAGCGAGAGTCAGACTAAAAATTATCTCAATACTCCGGCTTGTTTGGCAACTGATTAAATCACCGCACCAGACGCATAAGGCAATAAGACGTAAGTCCAACTCAAATCGGTACTCCTTGTATGCTAATTCATGCCCCACGTCAAACATCTGCAACAATCTGAATGCAAAATCATTGGGAGGATCGTGACTCTTCAGCGAATACCGACCAGTCGTGGTGTAATAAACACCACTAACTCCCGTCGTTCATTGTCCTTTCCGTCATGGCGAAAAAGCTGTCCAAGCCACGGGATGTTGCCCAGCCCAGGCACGCGATCGCTTCCGGTTTTATTCTTTTGCGAAAAAATTCCGCCCAGCGCCAGCGTTTCTCCACTTTTTACTTCCACCTGGGTTTCAATTTCTTGTTTATCGATGGCGAGCGTTTCACCATCGGCCTGCTGCAGCACCTGTCCTGGCATATTTTCACTGATGTGCAGCTTCAGGCGTACGCGACCGCCGGGCAGCACCACCGGCGTCACCTCCATGCCTAACACCGCCTCTTTAAATTCCACGGAGGTCGCCCCGCTGTCACCGCTGGAGACCTGATATGGGATCTCACTGCCCTGCTTAATACTGGCCGGTTGCATATGCGAGGCCAGCAGTCGTGGGCTGGCGATGATATCGACCTGCTGCTTTTGCTCCAGCGCCGACAACTCCAGATCCAGCAGCCTGCCGTTAATCCGCCCGATATTAAAACCCACATGGGTGGTGGCGTTTGCCACGGACAGATCGCTGCCAAGCGTTGTGAGTTGCCCGACCTTGCCCGCCTCCGTTGCGTCGGCGAGATTCCACTTCACCCCCAACTCACGCAGGCTTTTTTCATTGATGGTCACGATATGCGCCGCCAGTTCCACCTGCTCGACAGGGATATCCATCTGTGTCGCCCAGTGCTGCAGCGTATCAAGCACCGCCTGGTTATCCCGTATCAGCAGACGGTTCGTGCGCTTGTCGACAGACAAACTCCCCTTTGGACTGAGCAGTTTTTCCGCCGCTTTTTGCAGCTCCCCGGCGTCAGCGTAAGAAAAAGGTATGCTGTGCGAGACCAGCGGCGCATCAAGCTGTCGGCGTGTCCGCTCCTGCTCTTTGCGTTCCAGCTGTTCACGCTGCCAGGCTGCGGTGTGAACATAAAAAATCCCCCCTTCTTCATGCAGAACAAGTCCGGCGCTGGTGACGACCGTCTGTAGCGCCTGTCGCCAGGGGACGCGTGTCAGATTGAGCGACAGCGTGCCGCTGACATCTGGCGATACCACCAGATTACGGTTCTCCTGTGCGACCAGCGCCTGTAGCACCTGCACCACAGGTACCTCATCCACCACCAGCGTGACCGGCTTTGGCGCGGCGGCCCACAGCGGATGACTGAACGCCAGCAGCCACAGCGTTATCCTTATGTTCATTCTTTTTCGTTCCTTCTCGTTGCCACGTCCATTGTCTGGGTTCACATGCATCCCCCACATCGACGACCAGTTCCCTTTCATTGAGGGCCGTTACCCGCCAGCCCACCGGGAGATGCTGTTGCGGTGTCAGGCGATGCCAGCGCTTTTGCCCGTCCTGTAAAATGCCAGTGTCCTGAGTGCCGCCCACCATCCCGTGGTAATGCCACTGCGCCAGTTGCCCTACCGCACAAGGGTCATCCGGCGGGCGAAAAGGATCCCGCATCCCGGTCACTAACAGGGCGCAACACACCAGCAGGCAACGCGCGCTATTTCGCATGCTGCTCCTCCAGCTCCACCCGCAGGCGTAATGCCGAACCCTGTGCAGAGAGAGCAAAGGCGGCAACCTGAACATCCCGCTGCGCCAGCCGGCTGAAAACAGTCGGGATGGCCTGCCATTCAGCATCCAGCGTCAGTTCCCCTCCGTTTTGCAACGGCTTCCAGTGAACCAGTCTTGTGCCCGCCCCCTGAAACTCGAGTGGCGAAAAAGGCGTCATTACCGTGGCTTCACGGGGTGCGTGACGCCGCGGCACCTGACTGGCGGCGGGCCATAGCGAGACATTAGCCTGTGCGGCCTCGCTGACCTGCCGCTGAAGTTCAGCCACCTGCTTTGCAACCGGTCGAAGCACCATGCCCCATGTCGTACTCCCCAGAAAGAGAACGCTCAGACACCAGCACAGCACCCGCCATCGGGGGCTGCTTTCGCACCAGCGTTCGAACAAGGTTTCCACGCATTAGCCCTCGCTTCGCAGATGAAAGGTGAACATCCAGCGCCCCAGGTCATCCTGCTGTAATTCCCCCGTAGGCCCGGGGGTAAACCCCGCCATCTTTCCGAGCCCATCCCGCAGAGCAGAGAGCGCGGGGAGTGTTGCGGCATATCCGGTTAACATCAGTGTAGGGGGCTGATAGCGCAGTTCGGTCAGCCAGACCTGGGATGGCATCATCCCGGCAAAGGACTCCAGCACCGGCTGCCAGGCGCGTCGTTGAGGCGCTGGCGCGGGCGTCGGCGTCTCTGTGCCTGACCTTGTACGAGACACCAGCACCTGCTGCACGGACTGCATGCCCGCCAGTTGAATATGCAGCGCACGTGTCATCACGAGAGGATTCATCCGCAGGCTGAAAACCCCCATCAGTATCAGCAGCCACGTAGCGACAAACAGTACGCCCCAGAATCGCAGGCAGCGCACGCGTCGCTGCCGCCGCCACGGCAGAAAGTTCGTCATGCTCATTCCGGCACCTCACTCATGGCCAGCGCCAGCGCGACGGTATAATCAGCGCCGCACGCCGGCAGAGGAGCATGGCAACGAACCAGGGCGTCCCAGGGGTCTCGCTGGCTATCAAAGAGGGCAATGTCCTGTGGCGTGAGGGCCAGCAGTGCCGCGAGATCGACCACGTTTTCCGCTTCCGTGGTAAAACGCCGTCCCCACTGATGGCGCATCGCCCACAGCCACTGATGCCCATCCCGCCAGGCGACACACTGCGCCGGCGCTACCGCAGGGAGAAGGTTCGCCAGCGCACTGGCATCCGGGGTGATCGTCACGAGCCGTAAACGCAATATCTTTGCCAGCGTCAGCAGGGGATGAATCTCGTTGTTTTGTGCCGCGGTGACATGGAATGTATTGCTGAACGTATCCTGCGCATAATCAAAACAGAGCGTGTCAGCAGCCATCTCCAGTTCACGCGCGAGCGTCGCCCCCAGCCAGGAGAGCTGTTCGCTGTCGCGCAGCGCCACGCCCGGACGGGGAAGCGATCGTTGCAACGTGCGTGCCGCCGGAAATGAGAGAAACACCCGGTGGGAGTGGGGCAACGTTTTCCGCCAGTCGCGCAGGGCGTCAACCAATTGTTCAGGCTGGCAAATTTTGCCATCCCGGATAATCCCGTCGGCCAGAGTGATAGCCCACCAGCGGCACAAACGCCAGCCCGACCGCTCCCGGGCCAGCGCCACTATCTGCACCCTATCCTGTTGAATATGAACGCCTGTTTGCCATATTTTGAAAGCCATGCTTCACGATCTCCTTATCGCCCGTCAGGTGACGGCTATATCAATGAATCAGGCTTGCCTTTATACTACCGCGCGATTGTTTAGAAACTGCCCAAGTGAAACCAAATGGGAAATCTCCGGTGAAGTTCGTAAAGTATTTATTAATCCTTGCAGTCTGTTGCATTCTGCTGGGAGCAGGCTCGATTTATGGTTTGTACAAATATATTGAGCCGCAGCTGCCTGATGTCGCTACGCTTCGCGATGTGCGACTCCAGATCCCGATGCAGGTCTACAGCGCCGATGGCGAATTAATGGCGCAGTACGGCGAAAAGCGTCGTATCCCGCTGACCTTAAATCAAATTCCGCCCGTGATGGTCAAAGCCTTTATCGCTACCGAGGACAGCCGTTTTTACGAGCACCACGGTGTCGATCCGGTGGGGATTTTCCGTGCTGCAAGTATTGCGCTGTTCTCCGGTCATGCCTCTCAGGGGGCAAGCACCATTACACAGCAGCTGGCGCGTAACTTCTTCCTTAGCCCAGAAAAGACCCTGACCCGTAAGATCAAAGAGGTGTTCCTTGCGATCCGTATTGAGCAGTTGTTGAGCAAAGACGAGATCCTTGAGCTGTACCTCAATAAAATCTACCTCGGCTACCGCGCCTACGGTGTTGGTGCGGCCGCGCAGGTGTACTTTGGTAAACCTGTCGAACAGCTGACGTTAAGCGAAATGGCAACCATTGCCGGTCTGCCTAAAGCACCATCGACATTCAACCCGCTCTACTCGCTTGAACGCGCTACGGCGCGTCGTAACGTCGTCCTGTCACGTATGCTGATCGAGGGCTATATCAGCCAGAGCGAGTACGAACAGGCGCGCAACGATGTCATCGATGCCAACTACCATGCGCCGGAGATTGCCTTCTCTGCCCCTTATCTCACCGAAATGGTGCGTCAGGAGATGGTGAGCCGCTACGGCGATAAAGCCTACGAAGATGGCTACCGCGTTTACACCACCGTGACCCGCAACGTTCAGCAGGCGGCTCAGGAAGCGGTGCGTAACAACGTGATGGATTACGACATGCGCCACGGTTATCGCGGCCCGTCGAATGTGCTGTGGAAAGTCGGCGAAAGCGCCTGGGACAGCAAAAAAATCACCAGTACGCTGAAAGCGCTGCCCACCTATGGCCCGCTCCTTCCCGCCGTGGTGACTCAGGCCGATCCGCAGGAAGCGGTGGCAACGCTGGCGGATGGGACATCTGTCTCCCTGCGAATGGACGGGATCCGTTGGGCTCGCCCGTACCGCTCAGACACCCTGCAAGGCCCGACGCCGCGTAAAGTGACGGATGTCGTCCAGACCGGACAGCAAATCTGGGTACGCAAGGTGGCCGACAACTGGTGGCTGGCGCAGGTGCCAGACGTTAACTCGGCCCTGGTGTCCATCAATCCGCAGAATGGTGCCGTGCTGGCCCTGGTCGGTGGGTTCGATTTCAACCAGAGCAAATTTAACCGCGCCACCCAGGCGTTGCGTCAGGTTGGCTCTAACATCAAGCCGTTCCTCTACACCGCAGCCATGGATAAGGGACTGACTCTCGCCAGTATCCTGAACGACGTGCCTATCTCCCGCTGGGATGCTGGTGCCGGTTCTGACTGGCAGCCGAAGAACTCACCGGCGGAATATTCAGGCCCTATTCGTCTTCGTCAGGGTCTTGGGCAGTCGAAAAACGTGGTGATGGTGCGCGCAATGCGTGCGATGGGTGTCGACTATGCCGCGGAATATCTGCAACGCTTCGGTTTCCCGGCTCAGAACATCGTGCGCACCGAATCGCTGGCGTTAGGCTCTGCGTCCTTTACGCCGCTTCAGGTGGCGCGGGGGTACTCGGTGATGGCTAACGGTGGCTTCCTGATTGACCCGTACTTCATCAGTAAAATCGAGAACGACCAGGGTGGCGTGCTGTTTGAAGCGAAGCCGAAAATTGCCTGCCCTGACTGCGATATTCCGGTCATTTACGGCAATACGCCAAAATCTGAAGTGATTGAAAACAAGGACATGGAAGACGTTGCCGTGTCTCAGGAGCAGACGAACCCTGTGTTGCCGCAGCCGCAGCTGGAACAGGCTAACCAGTCGCTGGTAGCGCAGAGCGGGGCACAGGAGTATGCACCGCATGTCATCAACACGCCGCTGTCGTTCCTGATAAAGAGCGCGCTGAACACCAACATCTTCGGCGAACCTGGCTGGCAAGGGACCGGCTGGCGGGCAGGACGTGATTTACAACGCCATGATATCGGCGGTAAAACGGGGACAACAAACAGCTCGAAAGATGCGTGGTTCTCCGGTTACGGTCCGGGCGTGGTGACGTCAGTCTGGATCGGTTTTGACGATCATCGCCGTGATTTAGGCCGCACCACGGCTTCAGGCGCGATTAAAGATCAGATTTCTGGCTACGAAGGCGGCGCGAAGAGTGCGCAACCGGCCTGGGATGCCTATATGAAATCCGTGCTGGAAGGCGTTCCGGAGCAGCCGCTGACGCCACCACCGGGCGTGGTTACCGTCAATATCGACCGCAGCACCGGGCAGCTTGCCAATGGCGGCAATAGCCGTGCAGAGTATTTCATTGAGGGCACGCAGCCAACCACACAGGCGGTGCATGAGGTGGGTACAGAAATCATTGATAACGGCGAAACGCACGAGTTGTTCTAACGGGCAACGTAAAAACGGCAACCTCAGGTTGCCGTTTTTTTTGTTCTGTCATACGTTGCGGACATCAGGCTGTTATAACCGCCCCTGCCCCTTCAGCCATTCGCGTACCAGGAACAGCGCGCTCACGTTGCGGGCCTCGTTAAAGTCAGGGTCTTCGAGCAGGTCCATCATATGGGCCAGCGGCCAGCGAACTTGTGGCAGTGGCTCCGGCTCGTCCCCTTCCAGCGATTCTGGATAGAGATCCTCAGCAACCACAATGTTCATTTTGCTGGAAAAATAGGAGGGTGCCATGCTCAGTTTTTTCAGGAACGTCAGTTCGTTCGCGCCAAAACCGACCTCTTCTTTGAGCTCGCGATTGGCCGCCTCAAAGACCGTTTCACCCGGATCGATGAGCCCTTTCGAGAACCCAAGTTCGTAAGATTCGGTTCCCACGGCATACTCGCGGATTAAGATCAGATGGTCGTCGACGACAGGAACAATCATCACCGCTTCGCGCGAAGAAGGGCGCATACGTTCGTAAACGCGACGCACACCGTTGCTGAACTCCAGATCCACACTTTCGACATTAAACAGGCGCGATTTTGCGACTGTTTCAACATTCAGAATGGTGGGTTTTTGTAGTGGTTTGCTCATCGTGATGGGGTCTTAGCAGTGGGAACTGGCTTTATTGTGCGATACGCCGCACGGTTTCGGCAATGTCAATTGTTCTGTATTTACATTTATGCAACGTAACAGGAATCAATCCTCAATTCAAAACAAATGTCAAGAGGTTGAAATGTTTCCAGGAATTTGCTGATATCGCGCCATAACAGGCTTTGCTATCATCATCGGTCACTGGGATGCGCTTCAGAATGCTCAAGTTCGACTCCATACTTGCCGATAGCCAACCACAGACTCTCATTCAATGTTAAAGGTGCTACTGACTACACCTGTAAGAAGATAAGTAAGATGGGGAAAGCATGAGCACCATTTTGATTGTTCTCGCTGCTATGCTGGCCGGCGCATTGGTTGCAGGGTGGGTATACAGGCGTCGCGTAAGGCGTCGTTACCGGCTGCCCTTTTTAAACGCCTTTGCCGGTGCGACGACGCGTAAACTGACGCAAGAAGAGCGCGATGCAGTAGAAAACTATCTCGAAACACTGAACCGTTCTCAGTTAACACCTGGGCCGACGGGGGCAACTGCTGCGCCGGTGGCGATCAAGTTAAATGCGCAAAGTGACACAGTGCTCAGTGTGACGCGCTCCATCACCCGCTATGGCATCACCACAGACGATCCCAATAAATGGCGCTATTACCTGGATTCGGTTGAAGTGCATCTGCCCCCGTCCTGGGAGCAGTACATTAATGACGAAAACAGCGTAGAGCTGATCCATACCGATTCGTTGCCGCTGGTTATCTCACTCAACGGCCATACGTTGAATGAATATCTTCAAGAAGCCCCGCGTTTTGCGCTGGAACGCGCAAGCTCAACGCAGGCCTCCATTCGTGGCGAAGAGACAGAGCAGATCGAGCTGTTGAACATTCGCCAGGAGACGCATGAAGAGTACGCCCTGAGCCGCCCTGACGGCATTCGCGAAGCGATTCTGATCGTGGCCGCGTTCCTGCTCTTTTTCATCTGCCTGCTGACGCCGGATGTGTTTGTCCCCTGGCTGGCTGGCGGTGCGGTGCTGTTGCTGGCAGCCGGACTGTGGGGGCTCTTTGCCCCGCCGGCAAAAACCTCGCTACGTGAGATCCACTGCCTGCGCGGTACTCCTAAGCGCTGGGGTCTGTTCGGTGAGAGTGACCAGGAGCACCTCAATAATATCTCGCTCGGTATTATCGATCTTATCTACCCGCGCCACTGGCAGCCGTGGATTGCCCAGGATTTAGGGCAGAAAACCGATATCGATATCTATCTTGACCGCCATGTGGTGCGCCAGGGGCGCTTTTTATCCCTGCATGATGAAGTAAAAAATTTCCCGCTTCAGCACTGGTTACGCAGTGCGGTCATTGCCGGGGGGGCAGCGCTGGTCTTTATCATGCTTCTGCTGTTTGTCCCGCTGGATATGCCCATTAAATTTACCCTGTCATGGATAAAAGGGGCGCAAACCATTGAGGCAACCAGCGTCAACCAACTGGACGAGGCTGGCGTGCGGGTCGGTGATACGCTGCGCCTGAAGGGCACCGGGATGTGTAACATTCATACGCCTGGCGCATGGAATACGCGTCAGAGCTCGCCGTTCATGCCGTTCGATTGCTCACAAATTATCTGGAATGATGCGCCGCCGCTGCCGCTGCCTGAATCTGAGGTTGTCAATAAAGCCACGTCGCTTACCCAGACGGTCAACCGCCAGCTGCACCCGAAACCCGATGACGACTCACGCGTGAGCCCTGCCCTGCGCTCGGCCATTCAGAAATCGGGGATGGTGCTTCTGGACGACTTTGGTGACATCGTTCTGAAAACGCAGGATTTGTGTTCCGCTCAGGACGAATGCGTACGTCTCAAAAACGCCCTTGTGAACCTGGGTAACAGTAAAGACTGGGATTCGCTGGTGAAACGCGCGGAAGCGGGCCGGCTGGATGGCGTTAACGTGCTGCTGCGTCCGGTCAGCGCCGAGTCGCTGGATAATCTGGTCGCCACGTCAACCGCACCGTTCGTGATGCGCGAAACCACCCGCGCGGCGCAGGCGTTGAACAGCCCGGCACCGGGTGGCTTTGTGATCGTCAGTGATGAAGGGAGCGACCTGGTCGATCAGCCATACCCGCAGGTCGCACTTTATGACTACCCGGCTCAGGAACAATGGGGCCAGTTCCAGCGCCTGGCGCAGATGCTGATGCAGACGCCGTTTAGCGCTGAAGGGATTGTGACGAGTATCTTTACCGATGCCAACGGCACGCGCCACATCGGCCTGCACCGCATCCCGGACAGCGCAGGCCTGTGGCGCTACATCGGCACCTCGCTGCTGATGATTGCGATGCTGGTATGCATTTGCTGGAACGGTTTTATGGCGCTGCGTCGCTATCAGCGCTCTCGTACCAGGCTTGCCGACATCCAGCAGTATTACGAAAATTGCCTTAACCCTAAGCTGATCCCCTCCTCTGAGAGCCTGATCTGATAACGTCGATGCGCGACAAGATGTGCTACCCTGTCGCGCACGTTTCTTCAGGCTGGAGTTCCCCCTTATGCATCTTGATATCGCCTGGCAGGAGGTTGATACCGTTCTGCTGGATATGGACGGCACGCTGCTCGATCTCGCCTTTGATAACTATTTCTGGCAAAAGCTGGTTCCGGAAACCTATGGTGAACAGCAGGGGATCTCCCCGGCAGAAGCGCAGGAATTCATTCGTTCGCAATATAGCGCGGTGCAGCATACGCTAAACTGGTACTGTCTTGACTACTGGAGCGAGCGCCTCGGTTTGGATATTTGTGCCATGACCACCGCCCAGGGCCCGCGCGCCGTACTGCGTGAGGATACCGTGCCTTTTCTGGATGCGCTGAAAGCGAGCGGCAAGCGCCGTATCTTGCTGACCAACGCCCATCCTCACAATCTGGCCGTGAAGCTGGAGCATACGGGTCTTGCTTCGCACCTTGATTTATTACTTTCCACCCACACATTTGGTTATCCGAAAGAGGATCAGCGGTTGTGGCATGCGGTGGCGGAAGAGACCGGTTTGCAGCCGGAACGTACGCTGTTTATTGATGACAGCGAGCCTATTCTGGATTCCGCGGCCAGGTTTGGCATTCGCTATTGTCTGGGCGTTACCAATCCTGACTCTGGCCTGGCTGAAAAAAGCTATCTGCGCCATCCGGGGCTGAACGACTATCGCCAGATAATCCCCTCACTGACCGTGAAGGAGAGGCCATGAAAGAAAAACCCTCTGAAGGGGTAAGACTGGATAAATGGCTGTGGGCGGCCCGTTTTTATAAAACGCGCGCCCTTGCCCGCGACATGATCGACGGCGGTAAAGTACATTACAACGGCCAGCGCAGCAAACCGAGCAAGCTGGTCGAATTGAATGCCACCTTAACGCTGCGTCAGGGCAACGATGAACGTACCGTGGTGATTAAAGCCATTACTGAACAACGACGGCCCGCAACCGAAGCCGTACTGCTGTATGAAGAGACGGCTGAGAGCATTGAAAAACGCGAGAAGACCGCGCTGGCGCGCAAAATGAATGCGCTGACAATGCCCCACCCGGACCGGCGTCCGGATAAAAAAGAGCGCCGCGATCTGATGAAATTTAAACACGGTGAGACCGAGTAACCCTCACCTGCACGAGAGACTATTATGGCCCAACACGACCAATTACACCGCTATCTGTTTGAACAATTCGCCGTGCGCGGCGAGCTGGTCACCGTATCCGAAACCTGGAAACAGATTCTGGAAAACCACAACTACCCGCTGCCGGTGAAAACCCTGTTGGGCGAACTGCTGGTTGCCACCAGCCTGCTGACTGCCACCCTGAAATTTGCCGGGGATATCACCGTGCAGTTGCAGGGTGATGGCCCTATGACCCTGGCGGTCATCAACGGTAATAACCAGCAGCAGATGCGTGGCGTGGCGCGCGTACAGGGCGATGTTCCTGAAAACGCGGACCTGAAAACGCTGGTGGGTAATGGCTATCTGGTCATCACCATCTCCCCGGAGGAAGGTGAGCGCTATCAGGGCGTGGTTGGCCTCGAAGGCGATACGCTGGCGGCCTGCCTGGAAGATTACTTCATGCGTTCAGAACAGCTGCCAACGCGTCTGTTCATCCGCACCGGTGAAGTAGACGGTCAGCCTGCTGCTGGCGGTATGCTGCTGCAGGTTCTGCCTGCGCAGGACGCGCAGACCAACGACTTCGAGCACCTCGCGACCCTGACGGAAACCGTCAAAGCAGAAGAGCTGTTCACCCTGTCGGCGACCGATGTCCTGTGGCGTCTTTATCACGAAGAAGAAGTGACGGTTTACGACCCACAGTCGGTGGAATTTAAGTGCACCTGTTCACGTGAACGCTGCGCTGGCGCGCTGAAGACCCTGCCGGATGAAGAGATCGACAGCATCATGGCGGAAGACGGCGAAATCGATATGCACTGTGACTACTGCGGTACGCACTACGTGTTCAATTCGATGGATATTGCTGAGATCCGCAACAACGCCTCCCCGGCGGATCCTCAGGTCCACTAAGCAAAGCCTGCCCTCACCTTGCCCTCTCCCTTTTGCGAGAGGGCAAGGTGCAAAAAAGCCCTCTCTGGCTGAATCGTTTTTAACACTGTAACTCTTACGTAATTTTCTTACGTGTATGCGATTACATTCACATTCCTTCCGATAAAATCACCAGCCATTAACCTTTTCGGAACATTTTCCCCAACCAAAAAGCGATTCCTGCGATAATCCGCCTGCCCTGTGACTGGAGTCGCAGCGTTTTCCGTTAGTAAGGGTTTTGTCCAGATGCGTAAATCTATGAGCCCCGTCGCGGTTAACAACCTCACAAAAACCCTACAATTTCAGACAGTACATATTGGCTAAGGAGCAGTGATATGCGTGTTACTGGTTTAACCCCGCAAGATCTCAAGGCTTATGGTATTCACGACGTCCAGGAAATCGTCTACAACCCCGATTACGATACGCTGTATCAGGAAGAGCTCAATCCAGCACTGGAAGGATACGAGCGAGGTGTGTTGACTAACCTTGGTGCTATCGCCGTCGATACCGGTATCTTTACCGGTCGTTCGCCGAAAGATAAATACATCGTCCGAGACGAGACCACCCGCGACACACTGTGGTGGGCTGATAAAGGCAAAGGGAAGAACGATAACAAACCGCTCTCTCCGGAAACCTGGCAGCATCTGAAAGGGCTCGTTACCCATCAACTTTCCGGCAAGCGTCTGTTTATCGTTGATGCTTTCTGCGGCGCTAACGCCGACACTCGCCTTTCCGTGCGGTTTATCACTGAAGTGGCCTGGCAGGCGCATTTCGTGAAAAACATGTTTATTCGTCCTGACGACGAAGAGCTGCAGGATTTCACCCCTGACTTCATCGTGATGAACGGGGCGAAATGCACGAACCCACAGTGGAAAGAGCAGGGTCTTAACTCCGAAAACTTCATCGCCTTTAACCTGACCGAGCGTATTCAGCTGATCGGCGGTACCTGGTACGGCGGCGAAATGAAGAAAGGGATGTTCTCGGTGATGAACTACCTGCTGCCGCTGCGCGGTATCGCCTCCATGCACTGTTCGGCAAATGTCGGTGAAAAAGGGGATGTGGCGGTGTTCTTCGGCCTGTCCGGCACCGGTAAAACCACCCTTTCTACCGATCCGAAACGTCGTCTGATTGGCGATGACGAGCACGGCTGGGATGATGACGGCGTGTTTAACTTCGAAGGGGGCTGCTACGCGAAGACCATTCGCCTGTCTGAAGAAGCGGAGCCAGATATCTTCCATGCCATCCGCCGCGATGCGCTGCTGGAAAACGTCACCGTACGTGCCGATGGAACGATCGACTTCGACGATGCCTCGAAAACCGAAAACACCCGCGTGTCTTACCCTATCTACCACATCGACAACATCGTGAAGCCGGTGTCAAAAGCGGGCCACGCGACGAAGGTGATTTTCCTGACGGCAGATGCGTTCGGCGTGTTGCCTCCGGTGTCCCGCCTGACCGCCAGCCAGACGCAGTACCACTTCCTGTCTGGTTTTACCGCCAAACTGGCCGGTACCGAGCGCGGCGTGACGGAGCCAACGCCAACCTTCTCCGCCTGCTTCGGCGCAGCGTTCCTGTCGCTGCACCCGACGCAGTACGCGGAAGTGCTGGTTAAACGCATGCAGGCGTCCGGTGCGCAGGCGTACCTGGTGAATACCGGCTGGAACGGCACCGGCAAACGTATCTCCATCAAAGATACCCGCGCCATTATCGACGCCATTCTGGATGGTTCACTCGATAACGCCGAAACCTTCACGCTGCCGATGTTTGATCTGGCAATCCCGACGGCGCTGCCGGGCGTAGAGACCCGTATTCTCGACCCACGCAATACCTACGGTTCACCGGAGCAGTGGCGTGAGAAAGCAGAATCGCTGGCGAAACTGTTTATTGAGAACTTCGAGAAGTATACCGATACCCCGGCAGGTGAAGCGCTGGTGAGTGCGGGTCCGAAGCTGTAACAGCTGACACGACCTGCAAAAAAAAGGGTGGCTTTTGCCACCCTTTTTTAACTCTCTCTCACCTGCCCGCGCGTCACCGGCACCGGTAACCATGCGCGAATGCTTAAACCGCCCCGCTCACTGGTCCCAATCTCCAGCAAGCCGTTATGGTTATCCACAATACGCTGCACAATCGCCAGGCCTAAGCCGGTTCCGCTGGTACTGCGCGCGCTATCGCCCCGCACAAACGGCTGGAACAGATGCTTACGCTGCTCTGGCTTAATGCCCGGACCGTCATCTTCCACCTGGAACCAGGCGCGGTTGAGCTCAGATCCGCTGCTGACTTTAATCCAGCCATTGCCATAACGGGCCGCGTTAACCACCATATTGGCCACCGCACGTTTAATGGAAAGCGGGTGCATCCGCACCTGAATTTCACCGGCCTGCAGGTCGGTATCGATTTCCCGCTCGTAGCCGCTTTCCGCCGCGACCACTTCACCGAGTACCGCATTCAGATCGGCCATCTCCATCGGCATCTCCTGCCCGGTACGCAGGTAGTCAATGAACTGCTCGATAATGGCGTTACACTCTTCGATGTCCTTGTTAATGGACTCCGCAAGATAACCATCCTCTTCGCCCATCATCTCCGTCGCCAGACGGATACGCGTGAGCGGCGTGCGCAGGTCATGACTCACGCCCGCCATCAGCAGCGTACGGTCGTCCGCCAGCTGCTTCACGCCAGCCGCCATATGGTTAAAGGCCCGCGTCACGGAACGCACTTCTGAGGCACCGTACTCACGCAGTGGCGGAGGAATAATCCCTTTACCGACCTGCAGCGCAGCGTGCTCCAGGTCGACCAGCGGTCGGTTCTGTATACGAATAAACAGCCACGCGCCGCCTATCGCCAGCAGCATAATGGCAAGGGTGTAGCGGAACAGCGGTGAGAAGTCACCCTGGTGAATTTCGGTCAGCGGGACGCGCACCCAGATATTGGGTGACAGCCACGTTTTCAGCCAGACGACCGGCGAGCTTTTGTTGACCTCAACGCGCACTTCCGTCGGGCCACCTAACTGCTGCGCCATCTGCTGGCTGAGGAACTCATAATGCTGCGCCCAGCGCAGGCCAGCGTCTTCTGCCGCTTCGTTGGAGTAAAGCGAAATACCCAGCTCACGGTAGATTTCACGGCGAAACGCCGGGGGAACAACTAACTGCGTGCCGTCCTCCAGTTGCAGTTTATCGGTCATCAGCATACGCACTTCGTATGCCAGAACCTTATTGAACTGCTGGAGGCTCGGCAGGATCGCAAAGTTCAGCACCACCAGATAGGTTGTCACCAGGCTGACGAACAGCAGGGTGACAATCAGTAACAGCGTACGGGCAAATGAGCTTCGCGGAGAGAAGCGCATTCGCCTCATGCTTTAGCGCCGTCCGGGACAAACACGTAGCCCAGACCCCATACGGTCTGAATATAACGAGGATGCGCCGGATCTTCTTCCACCATGCGGCGCAGACGGGAGATCTGCACGTCAATGGAACGTTCCATTGCGGAGTATTCACGGCCGCGCGCCAGGTTCATCAGCTTGTCACGTGAAAGCGGCTCACGCGGGTGGCTGACCAGCGCTTTCAGCACCGCGAACTCACCGCTGGTGAGCGGCATAGGTTCATCTTCACGGAACATCTCACGGGTACCGAGATTGAGCTTGAACTTACCAAACGCAATCACCGCTTCTTCCTGCGACGGTGCGCCAGGCAGTTCGTTCGCCTGACGGCGCAGCACGGCGCGAATACGGGCCAGCAGTTCACGCGGGTTGAACGGTTTTGGAATGTAGTCGTCAGCACCGATTTCCAGACCAACGATGCGGTCAACCTCTTCCCCTTTCGCCGTCACCATGATGATCGGCATAGGGTTGCTCTGGCTACGCAGACGGCGGCAAATGGAAAGCCCGTCTTCACCAGGCAGCATCAGGTCGAGTACCATAAGATGGAAAGATTCGCGGGTCAGCAGACGATCCATCTGCTCAGCGTTGGCCACGCTACGAACCTGGAAGCCCTGCTCGGTCAGATAACGCTCAAGCAGCGCACGCAGGCGCATGTCGTCATCCACGACCAGAATTTTGTAGTTCTCTTGCATTGTGTGTACTCCCAAAGGTTCGGATAGTCTAATAACAGCGTATTCTAAAAAAGTGCACGTGTTCGACCAGCTAATTCTGGTATAAATTCTAGTCGAAATTGTTACAAAGCATATTTAACAGCAGCTTATCTGCACATTTCATCACATAAATCATTATTAACGTTGTCTGTTAGACTACGTGATACGTAATGTGCGCAAAGAATGCAATGATGTCGAGTCTTAAGGTCACCCCATGAAAACGCCCCTGATCACCCGCGAAGGGTATGAGAAACTCAAAAAAGAGATGGATTACCTGTGGCGCGAAGAGCGTCCTGAAGTGACCAAGAAAGTGACCTGGGCCGCAAGCCTGGGCGATCGCAGTGAAAATGCTGACTACCAGTACAACAAAAAACGGTTACGTGAAATCGACCGCCGGGTCCGCTATCTGACCAAATGCCTTGAGAACCTCAAAATAGTGGATTACTCCCCACAGCAGGAAGGCAAAGTGTTTTTCGGCGCGTGGGTCGAGATTGAGAACGACGATGGCGACACCCTGCGTTTTCGTATCGTCGGCTATGACGAAATTTTTGGTCGTAAGGATTACATCTCTATCGACTCACCAATGGCCCGTGCGCTGCTGAAAAAGGAAGTGGGCGATTTGGCCGTCGTGCAGACCCCTGGCGGCGAAGCCAGCTGGTACGTCAACGAAATTACGTACGTTAAATAGTCCGAGAGCGCCCTCCGCGGCTGGCATTTTGCCGTGTCAGCCCGTATAACTATCCCCTGATTTTTTCGACTCAACAGATGATAAAGCCATGATGAAAGATTCGCTCTGCCGCATTATTGCGGGTGAACTTCAGGCCAGAGCCGAACAGGTAGAAGCTGCCGTTCGCCTGCTTGATGAAGGGAACACCGTGCCGTTTATTGCACGTTATCGTAAGGAAGTCACCGGCGGTCTGGATGACACGCAGCTGCGTAACCTGGAGACCCGTCTCGGTTACCTGCGCGAACTGGAAGACCGTCGTCAGGCGATCCTCAAATCCATCGGCGAACAGGGAAAACTGACCAGCGAGCTGGAAACCGCAATCAACGGAACCCTGAGCAAAACCGAACTCGAAGACCTTTATCTGCCGTACAAACCGAAGCGCCGTACCCGTGGACAGATTGCCATTGAGGCAGGCCTGGAGCCGCTGGCCGAACTGCTGTGGAACGAACCGTCCCACGACCCGGAAACCGAAGCCGCGAAGTTTATCGATGCCGATAAAGGGGTCGCAGACACCAAAGCCGCACTCGACGGCGCGCGCTATATTCTGATGGAGCGCTTCTCCGAAGATGCCGGCCTGCTCGCGAAAGTGCGTGACTATCTGTGGAAAAACGCCCACATCGTCTCTACCGTGGTCAGCGGGAAAGAGGAAGAAGGCGCCAAGTTCCGCGATTATTTTGATCATCACGAACCCATCTCTACCACCCCTTCACACCGCGCGCTGGCGATGTTCCGCGGCCGCAACGAAGGCGTGCTCCAGCTCTCCCTGAATGCCGACCCACAGTTTGACGAGCCACCAAAAGAGAGCCACTGCGAGCAGATCATTATCGACCACCTCGGCCTGCGCCTGAACAAAGCGCCGGCAGACAGCTGGCGCAAAGGCGTGGTGAGCTGGACGTGGCGCATCAAGGTGCTGATGCACCTTGAAACCGAACTGATGGGCACCGTGCGTGAACGCGCCGAAGACGAAGCAATCAACGTCTTCGCCCGTAACCTGCACGACCTGCTGATGGCCGCACCTGCCGGCCTGCGCGCCACCATGGGTCTCGATCCGGGTCTGCGTACCGGCGTAAAAGTGGCCGTGGTTGACGGTACCGGCAAGCTGGTGGCTACCGACACCATTTATCCGCATACCGGCCAGGCGGCGAAGGCTGCCGTCGTGGTTGCGGCGCTGTGCGAGAAATACAACGTGGAGCTGGTAGCCATCGGCAACGGTACGGCCTCCCGTGAAACCGAGCGTTTCTACCTCGACGTGCAGAAACAGTTCCCGAAAGTCACCGCACAGAAAGTGATTGTCAGCGAGGCGGGCGCTTCCGTCTATTCGGCGTCTGAACTGGCCGCCCTGGAGTTCCCGGACCTGGACGTTTCCCTGCGCGGTGCAGTTTCTATCGCCCGCCGTCTGCAGGATCCGCTGGCGGAGCTGGTTAAGATCGACCCGAAATCCATCGGCGTCGGCCAGTATCAGCATGACGTGAGCCAGACTCAGCTGGCCCGTAAGCTGGATGCGGTCGTGGAAGACTGCGTAAACGCCGTCGGCGTTGACCTGAACACGGCCTCTGTTCCCCTGCTGACCCGCGTGGCGGGCTTAACCCGCATGATGGCGCAAAACATCGTTGCCTGGCGTGATGAAAACGGCCAGTTCCAGAACCGCAAGCAGTTGCTGAAGGTGAGCCGTCTGGGGCCAAAAGCGTTTGAGCAGTGCGCGGGCTTCCTGCGCATCAACCACGGCGATAACCCGCTGGATGCCTCAACCGTTCACCCGGAAGCGTACCCGGTAGTGGAACGCATTCTGGCCGCAACCCAGCAGGCGCTGAAAGACCTGATGGGCGACAGCAGCGCGCTGCGTAACCTGAAGGCGGTCGATTTTACCGACGAACAGTTCGGGGTGCCGACGGTCACGGACATTATCAAAGAGCTGGAAAAACCGGGCCGCGATCCGCGTCCTGAGTTTAAAACCGCGACCTTCGCCGACGGCGTTGAAACCATGAATGACCTGCTTCCGGGCATGGTACTCGAAGGGGCGGTCACTAACGTCACCAACTTTGGCGCGTTTGTCGATATCGGCGTGCACCAGGACGGTCTGGTCCACATCTCTTCCCTTGCCGATAAATTCGTTGAAGATCCGCATACCGTGGTCAAAGCGGGCGACATCGTGAAGGTGAAGGTGATGGAAGTGGATCTGCAGCGTAAGCGTATCGCCCTGACGATGCGCCTGGACGAGCAGCCAGGTGAAACCAGCGCGCGCCGCGGCAGTAACGGCGGCGGACGCGAGCAGCAGCGCCCGGCCGCAAAAGCGGCGAAGCCACGCGGACGTGACGCCCAGCCTGCGGGCAACAGCGCCATGATGGATGCGCTGGCGGCAGCAATGGGTAAGAAACGCTAACCGCATAAAAAAGGCCCGGTGATGCGTCACTCACCGGGCCGTTATCCCGCCGAAATTAATTGTAAAATATGAAACCGGTTGTATATCTATATTTCAACCATCAGTGATCACACTATTAACAAATAAGCCTTTCCTCTCCCTGCCGCAGAATCAGTAAATATTGAGCAAGGTCAAACAGGCCGTAAATTAATACCGCAAACAACATTCCGTCACAGTTTTATTATTGCTGATAAAAACTATTCTCATTATCATCCCATAGTAGATATTTTAACCTCTCGTGGAATCAGGCATTATGCAATTCACTCCAGACAGTGCATGGAAAATTACCGGTTTTACCCACGAAATTAGCCCGGCCTACCGACAAAAGCTGCTGTCGCTGGGCATGCTGCCCGGCTCGTCATTTCAGGTCGTGCGCGTCGCCCCGTTAGGTGATCCGGTGCATATCGAAACCCGACGCGTAAATCTGGTATTGCGTAAAAAAGATCTCGCATTAATAGAAGTCGAAGCCTTATCCCGATAACAAGCCAGCGGTTTCAGTGAGTCCAGAAAAATGAAAAAATTAACTATTGGCTTAATTGGCAATCCTAATTCCGGCAAGACAACGCTATTTAACCAGCTCACGGGTGCGCGCCAGCGCGTCGGTAACTGGGCTGGCGTAACGGTTGAACGTAAAGAAGGCCTGTTCTCAACAACAGATCACCAGGTCACGCTGGTTGACCTGCCCGGCACGTACTCCTTAACCACGATCTCCTCGCAAACTTCGCTCGATGAGCAGATTGCCTGCCACTATATTCTTAGCGGCGACGCGGATCTGCTCATCAACGTGGTTGATGCCTCAAACCTTGAGCGTAACCTCTACCTGACGCTGCAGCTGCTGGAGCTGGGCATTCCCTGCATCGTGGCGCTCAACATGCTCGACATTGCAGAGAAACAGAAACTGCGTATCGACGTCGATGCCCTCTCCGCACGGCTGGGGTGCCCGGTCGTTCCGCTGGTGTCGACGCGCGCCCGCGGTATTGATGCCCTGAAACTGGCTATCGATCGCCACGCGGGAAATCGTAACGTTGAGCTGGTGCACTACGCCCAGCCGCTCCTGCGCGAAGCGGATCTGCTGGCGCAAGAGATGGACAAAAGCATGCCCGCAAAACAGCGCCTGTGGCTCGGCCTGCAAATGCTGGAAGGGGATATCTACAGCCGCGCCTATGCTGGTCATGCGGCAGATAAACTGGACGTGGTCCTCGCCCGTCTGAGCGACGAGCTGGATGACCCGGCCCTGCATATCGCTGATGCTCGCTATCAGGCCATCGCCGCGATTTGCGACGTGGTCAGTAACGCCCTGACGGCGGAACCGAGCCGCTTCACCGCTGCCGTGGATAAGGTTGTGCTTAACCGTTTCCTCGGTTTGCCGGTCTTCTTGCTGGTGATGTACCTGATGTTCTTGCTCGCCATTAACATTGGTGGCGCACTCCAGCCGATTTTCGATGCCGGTTCCGTTGCTATCTTTGTTCATGGCATTCAGTGGGTGGGTTACACCCTGCATTTCCCGGAATGGCTGACCATCTTCCTTGCCCAGGGGATTGGCGGTGGTATCAACACCGTACTGCCTCTGGTGCCGCAAATCGGCATGATGTATCTGTTCCTCTCCTTCCTTGAGGATTCCGGTTACATGGCGCGCGCCGCCTTCGTCATGGATCGCCTGATGCAGGCGCTCGGTCTGCCGGGCAAATCCTTCGTGCCGCTGATCGTGGGCTTCGGCTGTAACGTGCCCTCGGTTATGGGTGCCCGTACGCTGGATGCGCCGCGTGAACGTCTGATGACCATTATGATGGCACCGTTTATGTCCTGCGGTGCGCGACTGGCTATCTTCGCGGTCTTTGCCGCGGCCTTCTTTGGGCAGCAGGGGGCGCTGGCGGTCTTCTCGCTGTACGTGCTGGGTATCGTCATGGCCATTCTCACGGGGCTGATGCTGAAACACACCATCATGCGCGGCGAAGCGTCGCCGTTCGTTATGGAACTGCCGGTCTACCACGTCCCCCATCTTAAAAGCCTGGTGATCCAGACCTGGCAGCGCCTGAAAGGCTTCGTCCTGCGTGCCGGTAAAGTGATTGTTATCGTGAGTATTTTCCTGAGCGCGCTGAACAGCTTCACCCTGAGCGGACAGGCTGCGGATAACATCAACGACTCCGCCCTCGCCTCCGTCAGCCGCGTCATAACCCCGGTCTTCAAGCCGATTGGCGTCCATGACGATAACTGGCAGGCGACCGTCGGTCTGTTCACCGGTGCGATGGCGAAAGAGGTGGTCGTCGGAACCCTGAATACGCTCTACACCGCGGAGAACATCCAGGAGCAAGCGTTCAATCCGGCAGAGTTTCATCTCGGTAACGAACTGCTGGGCGCCGTCGAAGAGACATGGCAGAGCCTGAAAGACACCTTTAGCCTGAGCGTGCTGGCGAACCCTATTGAGGCCAGTAAAGGTGACGGCGAAATGGCAACGGGTGCCATGGGCGTGATGAGCGAGAAATTTGGTAGCGCCTCTGCGGCCTACAGCTACCTCATCTTTGTTCTGCTCTATATTCCGTGCATCTCCGTCATGGGCGCGATTGCCCGCGAGTCCAGCCGTGGCTGGATGGGCTTCTCCATTCTGTGGGGGCTCAACATCGCGTACTCGCTGGCGACGCTCTTTTATCAGACCGTTAACTTTAGCCAGCACCCGCGTTATAGCCTGGCGTGCATCCTGGCGGTTGTGCTGTTTAACGTGCTCGTTCTCGGCCTGCTACGCCGGGCACGCAGCCGGGTTGATATCAACCTGCTGGCAAACCGCAAAACGGCTGCCACCTGTTGCAACAGCCCGGCGGGCGACTGTCACTAAGGGGTAAGCCATGGCATCGTTGATTCAGGTACGTGACCTGCTGGCGTTACAAGGGCGAATGGAGGCGAAACAGCTGAGCCTCACCCTGCATACCCCGCAGCCGATGATCGATGCCATGCTGGAAAGACTGGAAGCCATGGGAAAAGCGGTGCGTATTCAGGAAGAGGCGGAAGGCTGCCTGTCCGGCAGTTGTAAAAGCTGCCCGGAAGGAAAAGCCTGCCTCAGAGAGTGGTGGGCACTGCGCGCATAATGCCGGGCATCGCTGCCCGGCATTATCGTATTACTTATAGACGTCCGCCGTTGCGCGCACGTTTTTGGTCTGTTTTTCTGCACTGGTGACGACGTAGTACTTCCCACCCAGCTCATCCGCTTTCTTAGACAGCTCTTTTTTGGCGTCCATCGGCGCGGTCGTGTCAGACGTAGAAATCTCACCAACTTTGGTCAGATTCATCCCGGCAACTTTATCTTTTTCCAGCTCTTGTGCCGCAAAGGCGCCAAATGAAAGTGACCCAATAACCAGAGAAGTGACGATACCTGTAACAAGTTTCATAGCCTGACTCTCCATAGGATTGTTGTTTTGATTATCGTAGGCAGAACAACCGCAACGACATCTGGAGTATGGTTGCGGTGTGAAACTTTTTCCAGGCTGGATAGAAAATAATCAGTCTAAACGTTGACTTAACGCAATCAGCGCTGAACAAAACTCCGCCGGATGAGAGATAAACGGCGCATGCGCGGCTTTGTTTATCACCAGAGACTCACTTTGTGGCCAGAGTGAATCCAGCACTGGAACCACTTTGCGCGGCACCAGCCCGTCGAGGTAGCCGTAGATACGCAGGTGCGGCATCGCCAGCGCGGCCAGCGGCTCACGCAAATCGACGGTTTTGAGGATCTCAAGCCCCCCGTTAAGCACCTCAACGTCCGGCATCGGCAGGGAAAGCACGGTCTGCTTCAGCGCTCTGGCATCCTGACGCGCGGTGTCGGTTCCCATTGTCTGCAGGGCCAGGAAACGCTCAACGGTCCGCTGGAAGTCTTCGCTCAGCTGTTTCTGAAACCCGGCCAGCACATCCGGTTTTATGCCCGGCCAGTCGTGCTTTGCACTGAAGCACGGTGACGAGGCTACCGTGACCAGCGCACGCACGCGCTCGGGATGGGTCAAGGCAATCTGGCTCGCCACCAGCCCGCCCAGGCTCCAGCCGAGCCAGATGGCGTGTTGCGGCGCAGCGTCCAGCACCTGCTCCGCCATCTCCTCGACCGACATTGCCCCAAAGCCGCGGCTGCGGCCAAAGCCCGGTAAATCCACCAGATGCAGGGTAAATTGCGAGGCGAGTTCCCCGGTTATGCAATTCCATACTTCGGCATTCAGTCCCCATCCGTGCAGCAGCACAAGATGGCAATTTCCCGTCCCTACGGTCTGCCACCACAGCGTCTTCATCAGTTACTGTTCTCTTTTTTCACATGGAGGTTGCACATGTTAACAGTGCCTGGCTTGTGCTGGCTATGCCGGATGCCGCTTGCCCTCAGCGCATGGGGCGTCTGCTCCGTTTGCACCCGCTCGCTGAAAAGGCAGGCGATGACGTGTCCGCAGTGTGGGCTAGCGGCCACCGGGCGAGACGTTCCCTGCGGCCGCTGCCTGAAAAAAGCGCCGCCGTGGTGTGCCCTGGTGGCTGTGGATGATTATGTTGCGCCGTTAAGCGGCCTTATACATGCGCTGAAGTTTGCCGGCCAGAGTGTGCTGGCGCGTCCCCTCGCCCGCCTGTTACTGCTGGCCGTTTTACAGGCGCGACGCACCCGCGGTCTGCCGAACATCGATATGGTGGTCAACGTGCCTTTATACCGTCGCCGATACTGGCGACGCGGCTACAACCAAAGTGACCTGCTCTGCCGCCCGCTCGCCCGATGGCTCGGTTGTCGGTACGACGCCCGTGCGCTCAAACGCGTCCATAACACGGCTATCCAGCATCAGCTCACGGCCCGGCTTCGCAAAAGGAACCTCAAAAATGCCTTTCGTCTTGAATTCCCGGTCAAAGGCCTCCATATCGCGATTGTGGATGATGTCGTCACCACAGGCAGTACCGTTGCTGAACTTTCCCGACTGCTTTTGCAAAGCGGCGCCGCGTCGGTTCAGGTATGGTGTCTGTGCCGTACCTTGTAGCCCTTCTTCAATGGGCGTATGATTATACCCAGGTAATTTAGTCAACTATTAGGCCAAAGCTATGATCCGTATTTCCGATTCTGCACAAGCGCACTTTGCCAAACTGCTGGCAAATCAGGAAGAAGGGACGCAGATCCGCGTGTTTGTGATCAATCCAGGCACTCCGAATGCAGAATGTGGTGTCTCTTATTGTCCTCCGGACGCAGTGGAAGCGACTGACACTGCCCTTAAATTTGAACAGCTCACGGCTTACGTTGATGAGCTGAGCGCACCGTATCTTGAAGATGCGGAGATCGACTTCGTCACCGATCAGCTGGGTTCTCAGCTGACCCTGAAAGCGCCAAACGCCAAAATGCGTAAAGTGTCTGACGATGCCCCCCTGATGGAGCGCGTCGAGTACCTGCTGCAGTCTCAGATCAACCCGCAGCTGGCGGGCCACGGCGGTCGTGTTTCCCTGATGGAAATCACTGAAGACGGCCTGGCGATCCTGCAGTTCGGCGGCGGTTGTAACGGTTGTTCAATGGTTGATGTCACGCTGAAAGAAGGGATCGAGAAGCAGCTGCTGAACGAATTCCCGGAACTGAAAGGTGTGCGCGATCTGACCGAACACCAGCGCGGCGAGCACTCTTACTACTAAGCGCCCGCCTGCTTTTGCCCGGTGGCGCTATGCTTACCGGGCCTGCTTTCCCCTCCCTGCCTTGCCTCCCCATATGTTGACCTGCGTCTCATAATTCAAATTTAGCCCCCTAGGGTGATTCTCAACCACGGCATGTTACCCGTATCATTCTCGTGGGCACTAAGCACCTTCATAACAGCCGACTAAACTTAATAGTTTCCAAGGCAACAGTATTAGTGCCGTTAACACTCTGTTCCCAGTTGGGACAATCGGAATTTGTCGTTGAAACAATGACGTTACCCATAACAATTCAAAGGCCAGGTAAATCATGCCATTAGTCATCGTTGCTATCGGTGTTGTGTTATTACTGCTCTTGATGATCCGTTTCAAAATGAACGGGTTTATCGCTCTGGTTCTGGTGGCACTTGCAGTCGGTCTGATGCAAGGGATGCCGCTGGTGAAAGTCATCAGCTCCATTAAAGCCGGTGTCGGCGGCACGCTCGGTAGCCTGGCACTGATCATGGGCTTTGGCGCTATGCTCGGCAAAATGCTGGCAGACTGTGGGGGCGCCCAGCGTATTGCCACCACGCTGATTGCCAAATTTGGTAAGAAGAATATTCAGTGGGCGGTCGTGTTAACCGGGTTTACCGTCGGTTTCGCACTGTTCTATGAAGTGGGCTTCGTGCTGATGCTGCCACTGGTGTTCACCATCGCAGCGGCAGCGAACATTCCACTGCTGTATGTCGGTGTACCGATGGCCGCCGCGCTGTCCGTTACGCACGGTTTCCTGCCACCACACCCGGGTCCAACCGCGATCGCCACCATCTTCCATGCCGATATGGGTAAAACCCTGCTGTTCGGTACGATTCTGGCAATCCCGACGGTGATCCTGGCCGGCCCGGTTTATGCCCGCTTCCTGAAAGGGATTGATAAGCCTATCCCGGAAGGTCTGTACAGCGCGAAAACCTTCACGGAAGAAGAGATGCCTGGTTTTGGCGTCAGCGTCTGGACCTCTCTGGTGCCGGTCATCCTGATGGCGATGCGTGCCGTGGCGGAAATGATCCTGCCAAAAGGCCACCCGTTCCTGTCCGTTGCCGAGTTCCTGGGCGATCCGGTGATGGCGACGCTGATTGCGGTGCTGATTGCGATGTTCACCTTCGGCCTGAACCGTGGTCGTTCAATGGATCAGATTAACGACACGCTGACCTCTTCCATCAAAATCATTGCCATGATGCTGCTGATTATCGGTGGTGGCGGTGCGTTCAAGCAGGTGCTGGTCGACAGCGGCGTGGATAAATACATCGCGGCCATGATGCATGAAACCAATGTATCACCGCTGCTGATGGCGTGGTCTATCGCTGCGGTGCTGCGTATCGCGCTCGGCTCTGCAACCGTTGCAGCAATCACCGCCGGTGGTATCGTTGCGCCGCTGATTGCGACGACGGGCGTGAGCCCTGAGCTGATGGTTATCGCGGTAGGTTCCGGTAGCGTGATTTTCTCTCACGTGAACGATCCGGGCTTCTGGCTGTTCAAGGAATATTTCAACCTGACAATCGGTGAAACCATCAAGTCCTGGTCTGCACTGGAAACCATTATTTCGGTGTGTGGTCTGGTCGGGGTTCTGCTGTTGAACATGGTTATCTGATATCAAAAAGCCGGGTAGCTTGCGCTTACCCGGCTTTCTTCACTCTGTGAGACTACCGCGTTTTACCCACCGCTTTTCTGCGCTTATCCAAATCCTTAATCAGTCTGTTCACCCCGTCATCGGCAAACATCTTCTCAAGCGTGATGGACAATTTGCGACGCCAGTTCTTGTACTGATAGCTGGTGCCCGGAATGTTTACCGGCTCCGCCATATCAATCCAGTCTTCCGGCTGCAGACCCAGCAGGGCACTGTTGCTGTCGGCAATATAGCGCTGCAATCCGCGGTTGAGCGTAGGCGTCATCGACATCAGTGATGCCTTATGCCCGGCGCGTTTCGGCAGGCAGCCATGCTTGTGTAACGCATCAAGCAACCCTTGCTTCGCCAGCTCGCGATCCTGATACAGCCCGCGTAAGACCTCTTCATCCGGATACAGGCCCAGCGTTTTACCGAGCGTCAGATCGCCGCTTTCCCAATAGCCACGAAGCGTAGGAAGGTCATGCGTCGTCGCGACTGCCATTGACTGTTCAGGGTACGCTTTCGGCGCGCGGAAGGTTTTCTCATGGTCGTTTTCAAAATAGAGCACTTTATAGGAGTAAACACCGCTGTCGCGGAGCTTACTGACAATCTCAACCGGCACGGTACCGAGATCTTCGCCGATCACCATGCACTGATGACGTTTACTCTCCAGCGCCAGGATCGAGAGCAGATCGTCAACCGGATACTGTACATACGCGCCGTGGTCAGCCGTTTCACCATAAGGGATCCACCACAGACGCAGGACGGACATCACGTGGTCAATTCGCAGCGCGCCGCAGTTTTGCATGTTGGCGCGCAGCAGGTCGATAAACGGCTCGTAAGCCCGCGCAGCCATGACGTGTGGATCCATCGGCGGCAAACCCCAGTTCTGGCCGAGGGGGCCAAGAATATCCGGCGGTGCGCCCACGGAGGCCTTCAGGCAATAAAGCTCGCGGTCACACCAGGTTTCCGCCCCGCCTTCCGCCACGCCAACGGCCAGATCGCGGTACAGGCCGATCGGCATTTTATAGCCCTGGCTCACCTGCCAGCAGGCGGCAAACTGGCTGTAAGCCAGCCACTGTAGCCAGAGGAAGAAGTCCACCTCGTCAGCATATTTTTTGCAGAACGCCTGCACTTCGGGCGTATCGACAGATTGATACGCTTCCGGCCATACCGGCCAGCCCCAGCGCATTTCGTCCTCTTTTACCTGATAAGCGTGCAATGCATCGAACGCCGCCTGCCAGTAAAGGCTCTCGCCTTCCTGGGCCACAAACTGGCGGAAAGCCGACATCTGCTCGTCATCACGCTGCGAAAAACCTTTCCACGCCAGACGTAATGCGGCCATTTTCAGTGCGGTGACGGTGGCATAGTCTACCCAGTCCGTCTCGCGCGCCTGCTTCAGCGCCTGCTGAGTGGTCGTGAGGTTCCACCACGCCTGCGCCTCTTTGCTGTTTTTGAAATCGTCTAAGGCATTCACGTCAATGTAAATCACGTTCAGCCAGCGACGGGATGACGGGCTGTACGGACTGGCACTTTCCGGGTTCGCCGGATAGAGCGCATGAATGGGGTTGAGGCCGATAAACGCACCGCCACGCTCGCCCACATCCGCCAGCATCTTTTTCAGGTCGCCAAAATCGCCGATACCCCAGTTGCTGTCAGAGCGCAGCGTGTAGAGCTGCACGCAGGCCCCCCACAGCTTTTTACCCTCGAGCAACGCCTGCGGCTCATAGCAGCGTTTTGGCGCAACAATCACCCGACAATGAAAACGCTGGTCGTCCTGCATGAGGGTTAACGTGTGATAGCCCTCCGGCAGTTTTGCCGGAAGGTTAAGCGCTTTGCCACCGGTGGCGTGGCCTTTGTGCTGTTGCCCCTCTTCGGTCGTGAGCAGCCAGCTAAATTCACCGCGCCCGTTTACCGTAAGCGGCATCTTTTTACCGGCGGTAAACACCTTCACGTTCGGCACCGGAGCAACCGACGCTTTCGCGTCGGTCTTGTGCATGGCATCCAGCAAACGTCTTTTGGTGTCGGCGCCAATAGACTGTGGTTTGCCGTGAGCATTAATGTAACTGAGGCTGATCCCCGCCGCCTGCGCGGCACTGTCCAGACGTTTACTCTCCATCGCGCTTCCTTAGCGTTTTGCCTGCCAGATACGAGCCTGATAATCACGGATTGAGCGGTCAGAACTGAACATCCCGCAGCGGGCGGTGTTCAGAATGCACGCCCGGGTCCACGCTTCCTGGTCGCGATACAGCACATCGACCTGTTTTTGCGCGTCCACATAGGCCGTAAAGTCCGCCATGACCAGATACGGGTCACCGCCGTGTTTGTCCATGCTGTGCAGCATCTGGTCAAAGGCATGTTTATCGCCATCGCTGTACTTACCGCTTTCCAGCTCTTTCAGAACCGCATCAAGAACTTTGTCTTTCTTACGCCATTTCACCGGGTCGTAACCTTTGGCTTTGAGGGCTTTCACTTCTTCGACGGTATGGCCGAAGATAAAGATGTTCTCTTCCCCCACCTTTTCGGCGATCTCGACGTTCGCGCCGTCGAGCGTACCGACGGTCAGCGCACCGTTCAGCGCCAGCTTCATGTTGCCGGTACCGGAAGCTTCTTTCCCTGCCGTGGAGATCTGCTCGGAGATATCCGCCGCCGGGATCAGCATCTCAGCTGCAGAGACGCAGTAGTCCGGCAGGAACACCACCTTCAGCTTGTCACCCACTTTCGGATCGTTATTGATGGCCGCGGCCACTTTATTAATGGCGAGGATAATGTTTTTCGCCAGGTAGTAGCCCGGTGCGGCTTTCGCCCCAAACAGGAACACGCGCGGTACGCGGTCAGCCTGCGGGTTCTCGCGGATCTCTTTATACAGCGCCAGAATGTGCAGCAGGTTCAGGTGCTGGCGTTTGTACTCATGCAGGCGTTTGATCTGAATATCGAAAATGGCGTTCGGGTTGATCTCAATCCCGGTACGCGCTTTGACAAAATGCGCCAGACGCACTTTGTTTTCGAGCTTAATGGCGCGGTACTGCTCGCGGAATGCCGCGTCGTCGGCATACTTTTCCAGATTGATAAGCTGGTCCAGATCGTTGGCCCATTCTTTCTTCAGGGTTTTGTCCAGCAGGCCGGCCAGCAGCGGGTTGCACTGCTTAATCCAGCGACGCGGCGTGATGCCGTTGGTCACGTTATGGAATTTGGTCGGCCACAGCTGGTGGTATTCCGGGAACAGGTCTTTCACCACCAGATCCGAGTGCAGCGCCGCCACACCGTTCACCGCAAAACCGCTCACCACGCACATGTTCGCCATGCGCACCTGTTTGTCATGTACCACAGCCAGCTTCGCCCACACCGCTTTGTCGCCCGGCCAGGTTTTATCCACTTGCTTTTTAAACGCGTCGTTAATCTTGTTGATGATCTGCATATGACGCGGCAGCAGGGCTTTCACCAGCTTCTCATCCCAGCACTCCAGCGCTTCAGGCATCAGGGTGTGGTTGGTATAGGCAAACGTACGGCTGGTGATCGCCCACGCGTCATCCCAGCTCAGCTGGTGCTCGTCAATCAGCACGCGCAGCAGTTCAGGAATCGCAATCGTCGGGTGTGTATCGTTAAGCTGGATCACTTCGAAGTCCGGCAGCTGCGCCAGCTTGCGGCCCGCCAGGTGATGACGACGCAGAATATCCGCAATGGAACAGGCACACTGGAAGTACTGCTGCATCAGACGCAGTTTCTTGCCCGCCAGATGGTTGTCGTTCGGGTAAAGGACTTTGGTCAGTTTCTCGGCGTCGATCCCCTGCTGCTCGGCACGCAGGAAATCGCCGTCGTTGAATTTGGTCAGGTTGAAGGGATGAGCATGCTTTGCCTGCCACAGACGCAGCGGTTGCGCCACGCCGTTACGGTAGCCCAGCACCGGCAGATCCCAGGCTTCGCCGGTCAGGGTAAACGCAGGCTCCCACAGCCCCTGCTTCGTGACTTTACCACCAATGCCCACCTGCACATCAAGCTGTGCATTGTGGCGGAACCAGGGGTAAGTATTGCGGTGCCAGTCATCCGGCGCTTCCATCTGATGACCATCAGCAAACGACTGACGGAACAGGCCGTACTGGTAGTTCAGACCGTAGCCAATGGCCGACTGACCCACGGTGGCCATCGAGTCAAGGAAACAGGCCGCCAGACGTCCCAGACCACCGTTACCCAGCGCCGGGTCAATCTCTTCTTCCAGCAGGTCGGTCAGGTTAATGTCATGCTCTTTCAGCACATCACCCACCTCCTGATACCAGCCGAGGTTCAACAGGTTGTTACCTGTCAGACGGCCAATCAGGAACTCCATTGAGATGTAGTTAACGTGGCGCTGGTCTTTCGCCGGTTTTGCCAACGGTTGAGCATCCAGCTGCTCCGCGAGCGCACCGCTCACTGCCTGCCACCACTGGTGAGGCGTCATCTCGTTTGCAGCGTGAAGGCCAAAACGCTGCCACTGACGCGTCAGGGCAGCCTGGAATTGAGCTTTGTTAAAGGTAGGCTGTGACATAGGGAATTGGCATCCTGTAGAGAGAAAACACATGTTGGCGCTAGTGTGCCAGGCTCATTTCGCCTCTTCCTCATCCCGCAGGGGATTAGGCAGGGAGGAGTAGCGGGGATGAGCATAAAAGTGTGATCAAGGCCACTCTGAGAGCATAGTGTGAGTGTGCCAGGAAGAAAAAAAGATAACCGGGGAGAATGTCAAAAAAATGAAATACAGTTTCGGATGAAATTAATCCGCGCCGAAATGATTACTTACGCAGAATAATATTTCTGCAATGGGGCCTTACCTAAGGGGATTATTAATCTCACTCAACTTTACCCGAACTTTATTAAATTTGACGTCACTATACCTTTCTGAAACCAGTTTCAGCGTAACCGTGTGACACTGGGACAAGCCAGCGCTGACGCGGTGTTAAAGCCATTCTGGAAAAGTTCCGGTACTCGCCTGAATGTTTTGTGACAGAGTGCAAATTCAGAGCCACAAAACCCAGACATAACTTGCAATAGTTCTCTTTCTGGCCGACCTTATAGCTATTAATTACGAAGCGCAAAAAAAATAAATTCTCTCGTTCCCCACAGTGAAGTGAAAACTATGTTGATTCCGTCTAAATTAAGTCGCCCGGTTCGTCTTGACCATACAGTGGTCCGCGAGCGTCTGCTGGCTAAACTTTCCGGCGCGCATAATTTCCGACTGGCGCTGGTTACGAGCCCTGCAGGTTATGGAAAAACAACGCTCATTTCGCAATGGGCCGCAGGTAAGAGCGACCTTGGCTGGTACTCCCTTGATGAGGGCGATAACCAGCAAGAGCGTTTTGCCAGCTATCTGATTGCCGCCATTCAGCAGGCAACCAACGGACACTGCGTCGCCAGTGAGGTCATGGTGCAAAAGCGCCAGTACGCCAGCCTGTCTTCCCTTTTCTCGCAGCTGTTTATCGAACTGGCCGAATGGCATCGCCCGCTGTACGTGGTGATTGATGATTATCATCTCATCACTAACCCGGTTATCCATGAATCGATGCGTTTCTTCCTGCGTCATCAGCCGGAAAACCTGACCCTGGTCGTGCTGTCGCGTAACCTGCCGCAACTGGGCATCGCCAACCTGCGCGTGCGCGATCAGCTGCTGGAAGTCGGCAGCCAGCAGCTGGCCTTTACCCATCAGGAAGCCAAACAGTTTTTTGACTGTCGACTGAACTCGCCAATTGAGGCCTCCGAAAGCAGCCGCCTGTGTGATGATGTCGCCGGCTGGGCGACGGCGCTGCAGCTGATTGCTCTCTCTGCCCGGCAAAATAACAGCCCGACGCACCAGTCTGCGCGTCGCCTGGCGGGGATTAACGCGAGCCATCTTTCTGATTATCTCGTCGACGAAGTGCTGAACAGCGTTGATCCGTCGACCCGAAATTTCCTGCTCAAAAGTTCTCTGCTGCGTTCCATGAACGACGCGCTGATCGTGCGCGTGACCGGCTGTGAAAACGGTCAACTGCAGCTGGAAGAGATTGAACGCCAGGGCCTGTTCCTGACCCGAATGGACGATCCCGGCGAGTGGTTCAGCTATCACCCACTGTTCGGCAGCTTCCTGCGCCAGCGCTGTCAGTGGGAGCTTGCGACGGAACTGCCGGAAATCCATCGCGCCGCCGCCGAAAGCTGGATGGCGCAAGGTTTCCCGAGCGAGGCGATTCACCACGCGCTTGCCGCCGGTGATGCCGGCATGCTGCGCGATATCCTCCTTAACCACGCATGGGGCTTGTTTAACCACAGCGAGCTGACGCTGCTTGAAGAGTCACTGAAAGCCCTGCCGTGGGAGAGCCTGCTGGAGAATCCGCGCCTGGTGCTGCTGCAGGCCTGGCTGATGCAGAGCCAGCATCGCTACAGTGAAGTAAATACCCTGCTGGCACGTGCCGAGCAGGAGATGGAAAGCGATATGGATGCCACCCTGCACGGCGAATTCAACGCCCTGCGAGCGCAGGTGGCGATTAACGACGGTGATCCGGAAGAGGCAGAGCGCCTGGCGATGGTTGCGCTGGATGAACTGCCGCTGGCCAATTTCTACAGCCGTATTGTGGCCACCTCGGTACACGGTGAAGTTCTGCACTGCAAAGGCGAGCTGACGCGCTCCCTTTCGCTCATGCAACAAACTGAACAGATGGCCCGCCGCCACGATGTCTGGCATTACGCGCTGTGGAGCCTGATCCAGCAAAGTGAAATTTTGTTTGCGCAGGGGTTCCTGCAGGCCGCCTGGGAAAATCAGGAAAAGGCCTTCCAGCTGATTCGTGAGCAGCATCTGGAACAGCTGCCGATGCATGAGTTCCTGCTGCGCATTCGTGCACAGCTCCTTTGGGCATGGTCGCGTCTGGATGAAGCGGAAAGCTGCGCCCGTCAGGGTGTGGACGTTCTCTCCAGCTTCCAGCCACAGCAGCAATTGCAGTGTCTGGCGCTGCTGGTCCAGTGCTCGCTGGCGCGTGGCGATCTCGATAACGCCCGCAACCACCTTAACCGTCTGGAAAACCTGCTCGGTAACGGTCAGTACCATAGCGACTGGGTGTCCAACGCCGATAAGGTGCGGGTGATTTACTGGCAGATGACCGGCGACAAAAAATCCGCCGCCAACTGGTTACGTCAGACCCCTAAACCGGAATTTGCCAACAACCACTTCCTGCAGAGCCAGTGGCGCAACATTGCCCGCGTCCAGATCCTGCTCGGTGAATTAGACCCTGCCGAAATCGTGCTGGAAGAGCTTAATGAAAACGCCCGCAGCCTGCGTCTGATGAGCGATCTCAACCGCAACCTGCTTCTGCTGAACCAGCTTTACTGGCAGGCGGGCCGCAAAAACGATGCCCAGCGCGTCCTGCTGGAAGCGCTGCAGCTGGCGAACCGCACCGGGTTTATCAGCCACTTTGTCATTGAAGGTGAAGTGATGGCCCAGCAGCTGCGACAGTTGATTCAACTCAATACGCTGCCAGAGCTGGATCAGCATCGTGCCCAGCGTATTCTGCGCGAGATTAACCAGCACCATCGCCATAAGTTTGCGCACTTTGATGAGAACTTCGTGGAACGTCTGCTGAACCATCCGGAAGTACCGGAACTGATCCGCACCAGCCCGCTCACTCAGCGCGAATGGCAGGTGCTGGGGCTGATCTACTCAGGCTACAGCAACGAGCAGATCGCCGGTGAACTGGCGGTGGCGGCGACGACCATCAAAACCCATATCCGCAATCTCTATCAGAAGCTTGGCGTCGCCCATCGTCAGGATGCGGTGCAGCATGCACAGCAGCTGCTGAAGATGATGGGGTACGGCGTGTAATTCCGGTGCGCGTGGGTGCCCTCACCCGGGCCTGTTTTGCAGAAACTAAAAACGGCAACCTTCGGTTGCCGTTTTGCTTTTACGTCAGCACAGTTCCAGCTGCAGATTATTATCCTTAATCACCTGCATCACGCCTGCCGGCGGCATCACGTCGGTATAAACCGCATCAACCATGCTGATGCTGCCCATATTCACCATCGCGTTACGGCCAAACTTGGAGTGGTCCACCACGAGCATAACGTGGCGTGAATTCTCAATAATCGCGCGCTTGGTGCGGACTTCATGATAATCAAACTCCAGCAGGGAGCCATCGCTGTCGATACCGCTGATCCCGAGAATGCCGAAATCGAGACGGAACTGAGAGATAAAGTCGAGCGTCGCTTCACCGATGATGCCGCCGTCGCGGCTGCGTAACTCGCCGCCCGCAAGAATGATGCGGAAATCGTCTTTCTGCATCAGGGTATTCGCGACATTCAGGTTATTGGTCACAACGCGCAGGTTTTCATGATCCAGCAGCGCATGGGCGACCGCTTCCGGCGTGGTGCCGATATCAATAAACAGCGTCGCCCCGTTAGGGATCTGGCTGGCGACTTTCCGCGCAATGCGCTCTTTCTCCGCCGTTTGCGTGGCTTTACGGTCATGCCATGAGGTGTTGACCGAGCTGGACGGCAGCGCCGCCCCGCCGTGGTGGCGCAGAATACGGTTTTGATCGGCAAGGTCGTTCAGGTCACGACGAATGGTCTGCGGGCTGACGGCAAACTGCTCGACCAGTTCTTCGGTGCTGACATATCCCTGTTTTTTAACCAGTTCGATAATGGCGTCATGACGTTGTGTTTGTTTCATCAATTATCCCTGAGAATTATGTTCGTTTTCGCGCATGGAGCGTGTCGGCAAACGCCATCGCCAGCCCAACGGCCAGCCCGGTGACGTGTGCACCATTGGCGATAGACATACCAAACAGATCAAACCATCCGGCAATTAGCCATATTAACGCAAAGGTTATTAACCCGCGTTGCAGATAGATGCCACTTTCAGGATCGCGCTCACCTCTGAGCCAGACATAGCCCATCAGGGCATACACAACACCTGATAATCCGCCAAACCACGGGCCGCTGAATTTGTGCTGCACATAGCCACTCAACAGGGCACTGATGACGGTGATCACAATCAGCTTCCCGCTGCCAAGACGCTTCTCGACGGCACCGCCGAGGTACCACCACCACAGCAGGTTAAAGAGAATATGCATCACCGAGAAGTGCATCAGCGCGTGGGTAAAATAGCGCCAGACGTCAACGTCCAGTGAAGGGTCATAGGGCCATGCCAGGGCGATCATGACGCTCTGGTCGCCGACCACGTTCATCATAATGAACACGATAATGCAGGCCGCCATCAGCAGCAGCGTAAACGGACCCGCGCGTTCGCGCACGGTGGCAAAGAAGGGAAAACGACGATAGTGCAGCCCGCTGCCCGTCTGGCCTGATTGCCAGCTTGCGGCCAGATAGCGCGGGTCGCCGGGGTTCTCAAGGAACCGCGCCAGCTCCTCATTTACCCTCGCGGCCTGGCTCTCGTCGGCCAGCCACACATCGGTCTGATGATGTTGCTGGATGGTCAGAATAACGCCCTGCGTCGCCATATAGTCGACAAACGCCTGGGCGACGCGCGGGTTGGTAAAAGAGGTGATCATCAACATGGGCAGCCGTCGCTTATTTCCACACAAAAGGGGACAGTATAGCGGTATCAGCGCTCAAACGCGTATTCAACTTCTGCCGGGAAATGACGATGCCAGGCATCGAAGCCGCCATCAACGCTGTAAACCGCATCGTAGCCCTGCTGAAGCAGGTACTGCGCTGCACCTTTACTGCTGTTGCCGTGGTAGCACATGACCATCACCGGCGTGTCGAAGTCGTTATCGCGCATAAACGCGCCCAGGGAGTCGTTGGTCAGGTGGAACGCGCCTGGCGTGTGGCCCATCGCAAAGCTCTGCGGATCGCGGATGTCCACCAGCACAGCCGTTCCCTGGTGCATTTTCTGATGGGCTTCTTCTACGTTAATACATTCAAACTGATCCATGGTGCTCTCATCTTATATTCAGGTGTGGTGCGCTTCCTCTCACCCCCACTCTCTCCTGAAGTGAGAAGGATGGGCGAGGGCATCAAGCGGCACTATTTTACCCCGTAGTGTACGTCCTGGCGGCGGGTAAACGCCATTATGTTATCCATATCACTCTAAATTGTTTTTTTGATGTTACCAAAAGCGCGTTCCTTTGCTATTATGAGCGATATCGAACATTTCTGAGCTTTAACGAAAGTGCGTGAGGGTGTTATGGAAACCAAAGATCTGATTGTGATAGGCGGTGGCATCAACGGTGCCGGGATTGCGGCCGATGCTGCAGGACGCGGTTTATCCGTGCTGATGCTGGAAGCTAACGATCTCGCCTGCGCGACCTCGTCCGCCAGCTCCAAACTGATCCACGGTGGCCTGCGCTACCTGGAACACTACGAATTCCGCCTGGTCAGCGAAGCCCTGGCCGAACGTGAAGTGCTGCTGAAAATGGCCCCGCATCTGGCGATTCCGATGCGCTTTCGCCTGCCCCACCGCCCGCATCTGCGTCCGGCGTGGATGATTCGAATCGGTCTGTTTATGTACGATCATCTGGGCAAACGTACCAGCCTGCCAGGATCGACCGGTTTGCGTTTTGGCTCAGAATCGGTCCTTAAACCTGAAATCGTGCGCGGATTCGAATATTCCGACTGCTGGGTAGACGATGCGCGTCTGGTCCTTGCCAATGCGCAGATGGTGGTGAAAAAGGGCGGCGAGGTGAAAACCCGCACCCGCGCCACGGCTGCCCGTCGTGAAAACGGCCTGTGGATTGTTGAAGCGGAAGACGTGGATACCGGCGAGAAGTTCAGCTGGAAAGCGCGCGGCCTGGTAAACGCCACCGGTCCGTGGGTGAAACAGTTCTTTGATGAGGGAATGCACCTGCCTTCGCCGTACGGCATCCGCCTGATCAAAGGCAGCCACATTGTCGTGCCACGCGTGCATACCCAGAAGCAGGCCTATATCCTGCAAAACGAAGATAAACGTATCGTGTTTGTGATCCCGTGGATGGATGAGTTCTCCATCATCGGCACCACCGACGTGGAGTACAAAGGCGATCCGAAAAATGTCGAGATCGACGAAAGTGAAGTCAGCTACCTGCTGAAAGTGTATAACGCGCACTTCAAAAAACAGCTGGCACGCGATGACGTGGTCTGGACCTACTCCGGCGTGCGTCCGCTGTGTGATGACGAATCGGACTCACCGCAGGCCATCACCCGCGACTATACGCTGGATATTCATGACGTGGACGGCCAGGCACCGCTGCTGTCGGTCTTTGGCGGCAAGCTCACTACCTATCGTAAGCTGGCAGAACACGCGCTGGAAAAACTGGTGCCGTACTACAAAGGCATTGGCCCGGCCTGGACTAAAGGTGCCGTATTGCCTGGCGGCGATATCGGGGATAACCGCGATGATTATGCCGCGAAACTGCGCCGTCGCTACCCGTTCATCACCGAAGGGATGGCGCGTCACTACGCCCGTACCTACGGCAGTAATACGGAATGGATCCTGGGTGAAGCCAAAACGCTTGCCGACCTGGGTGAACATTTCGGTCACGAACTCTACGAAGCCGAACTGCGCTATCTGGTTGAGAACGAGTGGGTGCGCCGCCTGGATGATGCCATCTGGCGTCGTACCAAAGAAGGGATGTGGCTGGATGCCGAGCAGCAGTCGCGCGTGGCTCAGTGGCTGGCGCAGAACGCGGGAAAGCGTGAGCTGTCATTAGCATCGTGATGTAAAAAAGCCCGGTGGCGTTACGCTTCCCGGGCCTGCAGATCGCATAAGCCGGGTCAGGCGAAGCCGCCACCCGGCTCTGTTTTTTTATAACCGCACGGGATCGATATGCCAGATAGTTTCAGCATATTCTTTGATAGTACGGTCTGATGAGAAATAGCCCATATTGGCGATGTTATGCATCGCGGCGCTGGTCCACTTCTCCTGCTGACGGTACAACTCGTCCACGTTGTCCTGGCAGTCGACATAGCTGCGGTAATCCGCCAGCACCTGATAGTGGTCACCAAAGTTAATCAGTGAATCGACCAGATCGCGATAGCGGCTCGGCTCTTCAGGGTTAAACACGCCGGTGGCGATTTGCGTCAACACCTGGCGCAGCTCTTCATCTTCTTCATAGTACTCGCGCGGCGAGTAGCCCTTCCTGCGAAGCGCCTCCACCTCCTCCGTCGTGTTACCGAAGATAAAGATATTTTCTGCCCCGACATGCTCCAGCATCTCAACGTTCGCGCCATCCAGCGTACCGATGGTCAGTGCGCCATTCAGGGCAAACTTCATATTACTGGTGCCGGAGGCTTCCGTACCGGCCGTGGAAATCTGCTCAGACAGGTCCGCCGCCGGAATGATCAGCTGCGCCAGACTCACACTGTAGTTCGGGACAAAGACCACCTTCAGCTTGTCACCGATATCCGGATCGTTGTTGACCACCTTCGCCACATCATTGATGAGATGAATAATGTGCTTCGCCATGTAGTATGCCGACGCCGCCTTACCGGCAAAGATTTTCACCCGTGGCACCCAGTCGGCCGTTGGGTCGGCTTTGATGCGATTGTAGTGCGTGATCACGTGCAGCACGTTCATAAGCTGTCGCTTGTACTCATGGATACGCTTGATTTGCACATCAAACAACGCTTTCGGGTTGGCCACCACGTTCAGGTGCAGCGCAAGATACACCGACAGCCGCTTCTTGTTCAGAAGCTTGGCTTCACGCACGGCTTTGTTCACCGCCGGGAAATCCAGGTGCTGTTCAAGCTCGCCCAGCTGACTCAAATCGGTACGCCAGGTGCGGCCAATATGTTCGTCCAGGACGTCGGAGAGCGGCTGGTTAGCCAGCGCCAGCCAGCGACGCGGGGTAACACCGTTCGTCACGTTGCAAAAACGCGTCGGGAAGATCTTCGCGAAATCAGCAAACAGCGACTGCACCATCAGGTTCGAGTGCAGTCCGGAAACCCCGTTCACCTTGTGGCTGATCACCACCGCCAGCCAGGCCATACGCACGCGGCGACCGTTGGATTCATCAATGATTGAGGCCCGGCTCAGCAGGCCAGTATCGTTCGGATACTGCTCCTGCAGCGTCTTCAGGAAGTAGTCGTTAATCTCAAAGATAATCTGCAGATGGCGCGGCAAAATTTTACCGAGCATGTCGACCGGCCAGGTTTCCAGCGCTTCGCTCATCAGGGTGTGGTTGGTGTACGAGAAGACCTGGCAGGTCACTTCAAACGCATCATCCCAGCTGAACTTGTGCTCGTCGATCAGCAGACGCATAAGCTCGGGGATCGAAAGCACCGGGTGGGTATCGTTGAGGTGAATCGCGGTTTTTTCCGCCAGGTTACTGTAGGTTTTGTGCAGCTGATAGTGACGGCTCAGGATGTCCTGAATCGTCGCGGACACAAGGAAATACTCCTGACGCAGACGCAGTTCGCGTCCGGAATAGGTCGAGTCATCCGGATAGAGCACGCGGGAGACGTTTTCAGAGTGGTTTTTATCTTCCACCGCCGCAAAATAGTCGCCCTGGTTGAATTTACCGAGGTTGATTTCGCTACTGGCCTGGGCGCTCCACAGGCGCAGGGTGTTGGTGGCATCGGTGTCGTAGCCGGGGATAATCTGGTCATAGGCCACGGCCAGGATCTCTTCCGTCTCAACCCAGCGGGATTTTTTCCCTTCCTGCTGAATACGGCCACCAAAGCGCACTTTGTAGCGCGTGTTGTGTCGTTTGAATTCCCACGGGTTACCGTACTCAAGCCAGTAGTCCGGAGACTCTTTCTGTCGGCCTTCCACGATGTTCTGCTTGAACATGCCGTAGTCGTAGCGAATCCCGTAGCCGCGGCCCGGCAGGGCCAGCGTCGCCAGCGAGTCCAGGAAACAGGCGGCCAGGCGCCCCAGGCCGCCGTTACCGAGGCCCGGGTCGTTCTCTTCGTCAATCAGCTCTTCTAAATCTAACCCCATCTCTTCCAGTGCGGTTTTGACGTCGTCATAGATACCGAGCGACAACAGCGCATTGGACAGCGTGCGGCCAATCAAAAATTCCATCGACAGGTAATAAACCTGCCGCGTTTCCTGCGAGAGCTGGGCGCGGTTAGAGCGCAGCCAGCGTTCCACTAAGCGGTCACGCACGGCAAACAGCGTGGCGTTCAGCCACTCGTGTTTGTTGGCGATGACCGGGTCTTTCCCGATGGTGAACATCAGCTTATAGGCGATAGAGTGCTTTAACGCCTCAACGCTGAGCGTGGGTGAAGAATAGCTAAAAGGAGCATTCATATCAGTAACTTCGCCTCGTTACATCAAGCGTTGATAAAGGTCGCGGTATGACTGCGCCGCAACGTGCCAGCCAAAGTCCAGGGACATCGCCTGACGCTGAACGTAACGCCACAGAGATGGACGGGACCACAAGACGAAAGCACGCCGAATCGCCCGCAGCAGCGACCAGGCATTACTGTCCTCAAAGACAAACCCGCTGGCGATACCGTCCGCAAGGTTTTCCAGAGAACTGTCCGATACGGTATCCGCCAGCCCGCCGGTACGACGTACCAGCGGCAGCGTGCCGTATTTCAGGCCATAAAGCTGCGTCAGGCCACACGGTTCGAAACGGCTCGGCACCAGAATGACGTCAGCACCGCCCATAATCCGGTGCGAAAACGCTTCGTGATAGCCAATCTGCACCCCTACCTGCCCGGGGTGTTCCGCCGCTGCCGCAAGGAAACCTTCCTGCAGCACCGGGTCGCCGGCACCGAGCAGCGCCAGTTGTCCCCCCTGCTCCAGTAAGCCCGGCAGCGCCTCCAGCACTAAATCCAGCCCTTTCTGGCTGGTCAGACGGCTGACGACGGCGAACAGCGGCACTTTATCGTTCACCTTCAGCCCCATCGCAATCTGCAGCTGGCGTTTGTTTTCCGCTTTGTCTTCCACGGAATCGCGGCCATAGCGTGCCGCCAGCAGAAGATCGGTCTCCGGATTCCAGATCTGCTCATCAACGCCGTTGAGGATCCCCGACAGGCGGCCCTCACGATGGCGCTGTCGCAGCAGCCCTTCCAGACCGTTACCAAACTCCGGCTGGGTAATTTCCCGGGCGTAGGTCGGGCTCACGGCCGTAATGTGATCGGCGTAGTAGATGCCGGCTTTCAGGAACGAAATCTGCCCGTTAAACTCCAGCCCGTGCATGTTATAGAACGACCATGGCAGATCGATGTCATTCATGTGATGGGCATAGTACATGCCCTGATACGCCAGGTTGTGAACGGTAAAGACCGATTTCGCCGGGTGGCCGCGCGCCGCCAGATACGCCGGTGCAAGCCCGGCGTGCCAGTCGTGAGCGTGTACCACATTCGGGCGCCAGAACGGATCCAGCCCGGTTGCCATTTCAGCACCGACCCAGCCGAGCAGTGCGAAACGCAGCACGTTGTCGGTATAGGCGAACAGGTTCGTATCGTGATACGGGCTACCCGGTCGATCGTATAAATGCGGCGCATCAATCAGGTAAATGCCTACGCCATTGTAATGTCCAAACAGCAGGGTGATGCGTCCGGCGAAGGTTTCACGACGAGTGACAACCTTTGCATCTGGAATACCACGCCGGATATCCGGAAAAGCGGGCAACAGAACTCGGGTATCTACACCCCCGGCGATTTGCGCCGCAGGCAATGCGCCAAGAACATCCGCCAGACCGCCCGTTTTTAACAACGGGAACATCTCAGAACATACATGTAAAACCTGCATTATCGCTCCTGTTTGACCTGCAGCTTCCGCAACATTTCCCGTGTTACTAACACGATCCCCTCTTCCGAACGGTAGAAACGACGCGCGTCTTCTTCCGCATTTTCACCAATCACCATGCCTTCAGGTATGACGCAGGCACGGTCGATAACGCAACGGCGCAGACGGCATGAGCGTCCGACCCAGACATCCGGCAGCAGCACCGCCGAATCGATATTACAGAATGAGTTCACGCGCACGCGGGGGAACAGCACCGACTGCACCACCACCGACCCCGAGATAATGCATCCGCCGGACACCAGCGAGTTCAGCGTCATGCCGTGACTGCCGGAGCGGTCCTGAACGAATTTCGCCGGCGGCAGCGATTCCATGTGGGTACGGATTGGCCAGTTCTGGTCGTACATATCCAGTTCAGGCGTCACCGACGCGAGATCGAGGTTTGCCTTCCAGTAGGCCTCCAGCGTTCCGACGTCGCGCCAGTAAGGTTCAGCATTCGGATCAGACTGCACGCAGGACAACGGGAAGGGATGTGCATACGCCATGCCAGCTTTGGTAATTTTCGGAATGATATCTTTACCGAAGTCGTGGCTGGAGTTTTCGTCTTTGTCGTCTTCTTCCAGCAGCGCGTAAAGATAATCGGCATCAAAGACATAGATCCCCATGCTGGCGAGCGATTTGGTATCGTCCCCCGGCATTGTCGGTGGGTTCGCCGGTTTTTCGACAAAATCGATAATCTTGTCGTCGGCGTCGACGTGCATCACCCCAAATGCCGTCGCCTCAGCAACAGGCACGGGCAGGCATGCCACGGTGCAACGCGCCCCTTTTTCGACGTGGTCGATCAGCATGTGGGAGTAGTCTTGCTTGTAGATATGATCGCCCGCGAGGATCACGATGTATTCCGCGTTATAACGGCGAATAATGTCGAGGTTTTGCGTCACCGCATCCGCCGTCCCGCGATACCAGTTCTCACCGTGAACGCGCTGCTGGGCAGGCAGAAGATCAACAAACTCATTCATCTCTTCACTGAAGAATGACCAGCCGCGCTGGATGTGCTGCACCAGAGTATGCGACTGATACTGCGTAATGACGCCAATGCGGCGAATGCCTGAGTTCAGGCAGTTGGAGAGCGCAAAGTCGATAATACGGAACTTACCACCAAAGTGGACGGCAGGTTTGGCGCGTTTGATGGTCAAATCTTTCAGACGAGTACCACGCCCGCCTGCGAGTATCAGGGCAACAGTTTTTAATGGTAGCTGGCGTGCCAACATTAAGGGATCGTTCTTCTCTAATCTAACCATGACTAACTCCTTTTTTATCATCTTTGGAATACGCACACTCCGTGCGCAGGCCCGTGCCAGACAGCCATTACTACCGGATTATCCGCTCCGGCAAATGGGGGAACAGCGCGCCATTCCCCGTCAGGTAAAACAATCTCAGCGACGTCATCCGTCGCGTTCAGCGTGACCAGCCACCTCTCCGAAAGCAGGATTTGCAGGCGTGGTACGCCGTGTTGCCACTCTTGCGCGCTTAAGGGTTGCGCGTCTTGATTCAGCCAGCGGACATTACCGTCGCCCTCTTCCCACCAGCGATCGGCGGTGAGCGCGGGAATTTGCTGGCGAAGATGGATCAGCGCAGCGGTAAAGTGAATCAACCCGCTGTTCGCTTCACCCCAGTCGAGCCAGGTCAACGTGTTGTCCTGGCAATACGCATTGTTGTTACCATGCTGACTGTGACCATGTTCATCGCCTGCCAGCAGCATCGGCGTGCCCTGCGACAATAACAGCGTTGTCAGCAGCGCATGCACGCTGGCGCGTCGCCGCTCGATAACATCAAGGCTTCCGCCTAACCCTTCTATACCATGATTGAAGCTATGGTTATTGTTAGTGCCATCGCGATTCTCCTCGCCGTTCGCTTCATTGTGTTTCTGATTGAAACAAACGCAGTCCCGGAGCGTAAAACCGTCGTGCGCCGTCAGCAGGTTGATCGTCGCAGACGGTCGTTTGCCATCGCGCTTAAAAAGATCGCTGGACCCGGCAAAGCGTCCGGCGAACTCCCCCAGCGACAGATTCCGTTCCAGCCAGAAGCGGCGCGCGGCATCGCGATAGTGATCGTTCCACTCGGCAAACAGGGGCGGGAAATTCCCGACCTGATAACCCCCTTCACCGATGTCCCACGGCTCGGCAATGAGCTTCACCTGTGACAGCACCGGACAGTTTTTGATCGCTTCAAACAGCGGCGCCTGCTGGCTGAAGGCCGGCGTACGCCCCATAACGGGTGCCAGATCAAAACGAAAACCGTCGACGTGGAACGTGTCCACCCAGTACTTCAGGCATTCATACGCGAAATGCATGACCGCCGGGTGGCTGAGATTGAGCGTGTTACCGCAACCGGTCCAGTTGAAGTAATCGCCATCGTCCCTGATCCAATAATAGCTACGGTTATCAATTCCGCGCATGGAGAGCGTCGGTCCATCGAGATCGCTTTCCGCACTGTGGTTCAGTACCACGTCCAGAATGACCTCAATGCCTGCCGCATGAAGCGCCTTTACCGCATCACGAAACTCGTCCCGCGCCTTGTCCGGATGAGCGGCATAGCGGGGTTCGAGCGCAAACATTGCCAGCGGGTTGTAGCCCCAGTAGTTACTGAGCCCCAGCCGCTGCAGACGAGGTTCACTGGCAAAATGCGCGACGGGCAACAGCTCCAGGGCCGTGATCCCGAGGTGCTTGAGGTAGGCAATCATGGTCGGATGACCGAGCGCCTTGTAGGTGCCGCACATCTCTTTCGGGATTGACGGATGCAGATACGTCAGCCCTTTGACATGCGCCTCGTAGATAACGGTGTTGCCCCACGGCGTGCGCGGCGGGGCATCGTCTTCCCAGTCGTAGAGATCGTTCACCACCACGCTTTTAGGCGCCACGGGGGCGCTGTCGCGGTGGTCGGGTTCACCGTAGCCGACATGGAAAATAGGGTCGTCTTTAAACTCGCCATCCACGCGGTGCGCACACGGATCGATCAGCAGCTTCGCCGGGTTAAACCAGTGCCCCTGCGCAGGTGCCCACGGGCCGTGTACGCGATAGCCGTAGTGCATTCCTGGCCGTCCCCCGGCCAGGTAGCCGTGCCAGGTATCTCCTGTGCGAGACGGCAGGTCGTAACGATGTTCATTACCCTCGCCGTCAAATACGCACAGTTCAACCCGCTCCGCATGGGCAGAAAAGAGCGTGAAATTCACCCCCTTTCCATCAAAACGTGCCCCGAGCGGTTCGGGTTTACCTGCCGTAAGCTGGGTCATTCCCCCTCCCGGATCAGCCAGATGGTGCTGAGCGGCGGTAGCGTAAGGCTCAGGGAATTCGGTCGCCCGTGGCTTTCAATGGCATCGCTTTGCACCAGACCACCGTTACCGGCATTGCTGCCGTGGTAGTGCGTGGAATCGGTATTCAGGATTTCACGCCACTTGCCGGCCTGATTAATCCCGAAGCGATAATGATGGCGCGGTACAGGGGTAAAGTTGCTGGCGACGATAATTTCGTTGCCGGCTTTATCCCGTCGCACAAAGACAAACACCGAGCGCTCATGGTCATCCACCACCAGCCACTCGAAACCGTACGGGTCAAAATCAAGCTCATGCAGGGCTTTGTGGTGACGGTAGGTCAGGTTAAGGTCCCGCACCAGACGCTGTACGCCGTGGTGCCAGTTGTCGCCCCCTTCCAGCAGATGCCAGTCGAGGCTGGTGTCGTGGTTCCACTCGCGCCCCTGGGCGAACTCATTGCCCATAAACAGCAGTTTTTTACCCGGGAAGGCGAACATCCAGCCGTAGTAGGCACGCAGGTTGGCGAACTTCTGCCATGCATCGCCCGGCATGCGGTCGAGAATGGATTTTTTGCCATGCACCACTTCGTCATGCGACAGCGGCAGCATGAAGTTCTCGGTGTAGTTGTAGAGCAGCCCGAAGGTGAGTTTGTCATGGTGATACTGACGGTAGACGGGATCCAGCTTCATGTAGTCGAGCGTGTCGTGCATCCACCCCAGGTTCCATTTGTACCAGAACCCCAGTCCGCCGGTTGACGGTGGACGGGAGACGCCAGGGAAGTCGGTGGACTCTTCCGCCATCGTCACCGCACCTTCTACCTGCTCGCCGATAATACGGTTGGTGTTGCGCAGAAACTCAATCGCTTCCAGGTTTTCACGGCCGCCATACTCGTTCGGGATCCACTCGCCTTCTTTGCGGCTGTAGTCGCGGTAGATCATCGACGCCACGGCATCAACGCGCAGGGCATCAATGCCAAAGCGCTCAATCCAGTACAGCGCATTGCCCACGAGGTAGTTTGCCACTTCACGACGACCGTAGTTGTAGATCAGCGTGTTCCAGTCCTGGTGATAGCCTTCGCGCGGGTCGCTGTGCTCGTACAGCTTAGTGCCGTCAAACTCTGAAAGACTAAAATCATCGGACGGGAAATGGCCCGGCACCCAGTCGAGGATCACGTTTAACCCGGCGGCGTGCGCGGCATTGATAAAATAGCGGAAGTCATCGCGCGTGCCGAAGCGACGCGTCGGGGCATACATCCCGGTCGGCTGATAACCCCAGCTTCCGTCGAACGGGTGTTCATTAATTGGCAGCAGCTCAAGGTGGGTAAAGCCCATCCATTTCGCGTACGGAACCAGCTGGTCAGCAAGCTCCCGGTAGCTGAGCCAGAAGTTGTTATCGGTATGGCGACGCCAGGAACCGAGATGCACTTCATAGACGGAGATTGGCGCATCAAAGCGGTTGGCCTGCTTGCGTTCTTCACTCTGGACAACTTTCTCCGGCAGGCCGCAAATCATTGACGCGGTTTCCGGACGCATCTGCGCTTCGAAGGCGTACGGGTCGGACTTAATACGCAGCTTGCCGTGCGCATCGATCATCTCGAATTTATACAGCTGGCCGTTGTGCGCGCCGGGGATAAACAGCTCCCAGATACCGCTTTCACGGCGCAGACGCATCGGGTGACGACGGCCATCCCAGTAGTTGAACTGGCCAACAACGGAGACTCGCTGGGCGTTAGGCGCCCACACGGCAAACCGCGTGCCGGTGATGCCATCCATCGTATCGGCATGGGCACCCAGCGTTTCATAAGGTCGCAGGTGGGTACCTTCAGACAGCAGCCACGCGTCCATCTCCTGTAAAAGAGGCCCAAAGCTGTAGGGATCATCGATGAGATTTTGCTGACCATGCCAGATAACGGCAAGCTGATAACGAAAAGGGTTTTTACGACGGGGCATTACGCCCGAAAAGAAGCCACGAGAATCGAGGCATTCCAGATTGCCGACCTTGCGGCCGGTTTTGGGTTCGATAACCCACACTTCTGTGGCATCCGGTAACAGTGCCCGGACTTCCAGCCCGGCCTCGGTACGGTGCATCCCCAGTACGGAAAAGGGGTCGGCAAAATGACCCGCAATAAGCGCATTAATCACGTCTCTATCCACACGATCGGACATGGTATTCATCCTGTTTTTTATGTCGTCCTTTTTTAGCGCCTGGGACGACTTTAATGTGACCTGAACGGGCATCCTCTCAGCCCCGTCCTAACCTCAGGTAAGAAATAACTCTTCCTTAAAGCATAGCCAACGCTCTAAATGACTCCTGATAAAAAATAAGACATATGCGTTTTACTCCATGTAGTACGCGGAAAAGGGGGTGAAAATCACCCCCCGGGGTTTAACAAATTATTACGCCAGCTGGCGCAGCATGCGACGCAGCGGCTCGGCTGCGCCCCAAAGAAGCTGGTCGCCGACGGTGAATGCAGAAAGGAACTCCGGTCCCATGTTCAGCTTACGCAGACGACCCACCGGGGTGGTCAGCGTGCCGGTGACGGCAGCCGGGGTCAATTCACGCATGGTGATGTCGCGATCGTTTGGAACCACTTTCGCCCACGGGTTGTGTGCAGCCAGCAGCTCTTCCACGGTCGGAATCGACACATCTTTTTTCAGTTTAATCGTGAAGGCCTGGCTGTGGCAGCGCAGCGCGCCGATACGTACGCACAGACCGTCAACTGGAATGGTGTTCGCGGTATTGAGTATTTTGTTGGTCTCAGCCTGACCTTTCCACTCTTCGCGGGTCTGGCCGTTATCCAGCTGTTTGTCGATCCACGGGATCAGACCACCGGCCAGCGGTACACCAAAGTTATCCACCGGCAGCTCGCCGCTGCGGGTCAGCTCGGTGACTTTACGCTCGATATCGAGAATAGCGGAGGCCGGGTTTGCCAGCTCGGTTGCAACGCTGTGGTGCAACTGGCCCATCTGCGTCAGCAGCTCGCGCATATGGCGCGCACCGCCGCCGGACGCGGCCTGGTAAGTCGCCACGGAGACCCACTCCACCAGGTCCTGCGCGAACAGGCCGCCGAGGGACATCAGCATCAGGCTGACGGTGCAGTTACCGCCGACAAAGGTTTTTACGCCGTTGTTCAGGCCGTCGGTGATGACGTCCTGGTTGACCGGGTCGAGAATGATGATGGCATCGTCTTTCATGCGCAGGGAAGACGCCGCATCAATCCAGTAGCCCTGCCAGCCGCTTTCACGCAGCTTTGGATAAATTTCGTTGGTATAATCGCCGCCCTGGCAAGTGACAATAATGTCGAGTGCCTTCAGCGCTTCCAGATCGAAAGCATCCTGCAACGTACCGGTGCTGCCGCCAAAAGAAGGTGCAGCCTGGCCGAGCTGGGAAGTGGAGAAGAAGACCGGGCGGATGGCGTCAAAATCGCGCTCTTCAACCATGCGTTGCATGAGAACAGAGCCGACCATACCGCGCCAGCCGATAAAACCAACGTTTTTCATAGCATTTTTTTCCTGCAGAGGGTGTGTGCTGATTGTGCAAACCAGTATTCAACTGGGATATGCTTCACATTACAAAATGCTGCCAAAGTCGCAAGCGAAATTAATCGATGATGGCCCGCCAATCAGAAATAGCGCTAATCATCATAATAACCATAGAGAGTTTCAGGGATAATTTTAATGAGTGAAATCATATCCGCGGCGGTTTTATTGATCCTGATAATGGATCCTCTGGGCAACCTGCCTATCTTCATGTCGGTGCTGAAGCACACCGAACCCAAACGCCGTCGGGCGATCATGATTCGCGAGCTGCTTATCGCGCTGCTGGTGATGTTCATCTTCCTGTTTGCCGGTGAGAAAATCCTCGCCTTCCTGAATCTGCGTGCCGAAACGGTTTCGATTTCCGGTGGGATTATCCTGTTCCTGATAGCGATTAAGATGATTTTCCCGAGCGCCGAAGGCAGCAGCAGCGGCCTGCCCGCGGGGGAAGAGCCGTTTATTGTGCCGCTGGCGATTCCCCTCGTCGCCGGACCGACGATTCTGGCAACGCTGATGCTGCTGTCGCATCAGTACCCCAATCAGATGAGCCATCTGGTGATTGCCTTGCTGATTGCCTGGGGCGGGACGTTTATCATTCTGCTGCAGTCGTCGTTGTTCCTGCGCCTGCTGGGTGAGAAAGGCGTAAACGCGCTGGAGCGCCTGATGGGGTTGATTCTGGTGATGATGGCAACGCAGATGTTCCTGGACGGGATCCGCGCGTGGATGAAGGGCTAGGTAAAAACAAAAAAGGACAACTCATGTTGTCCTTTTGCTTTTAGCCGGGTTTAACTCAGCAGCGTAAACGCAATCATCCCGACAATGGCACCCGTCGTACCGAGGATGGTTTCCATCAGCGTCCAGGTTTTCAGGGTTTGCGCTTCGGTCGCACCGGTAAATTTACCGAACAGCCAGAAGCCGGCGTCGTTGACGTGTGACACCACAATCGAACCGCCCGCAATACAGATTGAGAGCGCGGCCATCTGGGCACCGGAGTAGTTAAGCTGTTCAATCACCGGCATCACCAGACCCACGGCGGTTAAACATGCCACCGTCGCAGAGCCCTGGATGATACGCACCGCCGCAGCCAGTACGAAACAGGTCACCGCAATGGGTAGCCCCATGCCGGTCAGGGCTTCGCCCAGCGCCGGACCCACGCCGGAATCCACCAGCACCTGTTTGAACACGCCGCCGGCACCGATCACCAGCAGAATGATACCCGCAGGCTGCAGCGCATGGCCGCAGATTTCCATCACTTTGTCTTTCGGCATGCCCTGGCGCATCGCCAGGCCGTACATCGCCACCAGACACGCCACCAGGATCGCGGTGAACGGGTGGCCGATAAACTCAAACCATTCGTACGCGGTAGACCCTACCGGCACGAAACGCGCGGCGATGGTTTTCAGCCCCACCAGCACCAGCGGCAGCAGGATCAGCGCCAGGCTGAAGCCGAAGGACGGCATTTTGCCTTCGCCAAGGTGCGGCTCGGTGACGTCATCCGGAATGTGAAGCTCAACGTAACGGCTGATGAAGTTGCCCCACAGCGGGCCGGCAATAATCATTCCCGGGATTGCCGCGCACAGGCCAATCAGGATCATCCAGCCAAAATCGGCGTGCATCTGAGAAGCCAGCAGCATCGGCGCAGGCCCAGGCAGCAGGAACGCCGCCGCAGCCGCCACGCCCGCAAACAGCGGAATCACCAGCTTCACGAGGTTAGTGCCGGTATGGCGCGCCATCGAGAACGCCACGCTAATCAGCAGCACCACGGCCACTTCGAAGAACAGCGGCAGCGCGCAAATCAGACCGGCGAGGCCAATCGCGTAGTGCGCCCGGCTGTGTCCGAAGGATTTGAGCATTTTGACGGCAATCTGGTCGACTGCGCCCGTCTCATGCAGGATCTTGCCAAACATCGCGCCCAGCGCGACCACAATGGCCAGGAAACCCAGCGTGCCTCCCATCCCTTTTTCCATCGTCGCTGCGATCTTATCGAGCGGCATACCTGAAAAGAGACCTGCACCAATAGACACCACCATTAAGGCAACGAAAGCATGCATACGCGCTTTCATCACTAAAAACAGCAGCAGCAATACGGAACCAACTGCTGTTAAAACTAGCGTTAATGTACTCAAAACTTACTGCCTTTTATTAATGACCTCGATGGTGCTGGCAACAACACCCTCCAGTGACTGATCGATATCAACCACTAAGACGTCTTTCTCATCGTCACCCGGCTCCTGCAACGCTTCGAATTGCGTCACCAGCATCTGGGTTTTGAAGAAGTGACCTTTACGCGCCTTCAGACGGCTCTCAATCACCTCGAAATCGCCTTTCAGGTAGATGAAAGAGAGGTTCGGGTTGCCGTCACGCAGCAGGTCGCGGTAGGTTTTTTTCAGCGCGGAGCAGACGATCAGGGAGACCTTGTTGGTACGCTGCATCGCGAACGCGGCGTCATTCAGCGCCTGCAACCACGGTTTGCGGTCGTCATCGTTCAGCGGCTCGCCGGAGGCCATTTTCATGATATTGCTGCGCGGATGGAGGAAGTCGCCATCAAGAAACGCCGCATGAAGTTGATGCGCCACTTCGCTGGCCACGGCAGATTTACCGCTACCGGAAACGCCCATCAGGACGTAAACGTGGTGATCATGATTAGTCGTGCTCAAAGGGTGTCCCTCAGTCAATTGTTACGGGTAACAGTTATCGGTAACATTGTCCTGCCGGGGCAAAAGAGAAGCAATATCCAAACGTGCGCGAAGTGAATAAGTGTGACCCACTTCAAATTTGTCAGCTTAAATAGATCCACCCGGTGACAAGGTGAAACCTAAATCTAACATTTTCGGCGTCACCGTCTCGCCACGTATGCGCGCCAGCAGGCGTTCTGCGCCAATACGGCCCATACGTTCACGCGGTGTCAGGACGCTCGCCAGACGGGGTTCCATCACCTGGCCGATGTCGTGGCCGTGGAAACCGGCAATCGCCATGTCTTCAGGGATCTTCAGCCCCAGACGCTGGCATTCGAACGCTGCACCGACCGCAAGGTCATCGTTGGTACAGAAAATACCGTCCAGTTGCGGATACTCGCGTCGTGCCTGACGCATCAGCTCAATACCCGACGTATAGGATGAGGACTGCTCAACCATCACGCTGTACGGTGTTAAACCGGCGTCGAGCATTGCCTGCTCGTATCCCTTCTGTTTGATAATAGTACGTTCATCCAGACGTGCACCCAGGTAGGCAATGTGGCGATGGCCGCGGGCGATGATGGCCGCCGTCATCTGGCGCGCCGCTTCGAAGTTATCAAAGCCCACCGCAATATCGAGACACGGCGACTGGCTGTCCATCAGCTCCACCACCGGAATGCCTGCCACTTCAATCATTTTTAGCGTACGGGGGGTGTGAGTACGTTCGGTTAAAATCAGGCCGTCGATGTTCCAGGAGAGCATGGACTCAAGACGTTCTTCTTCCAGTTCCGGCTTGTACCCATAGTGGGCGAGCATGGTCTGATAGCCAAAGGCATCGGTCACGCTTTCAATGCCGCGCAACACCTCGGCAAAAACCTGGTTGGTTAAGGAAGGCAGGAGGACGCCAACCGCGCGGCTGGTCGCATTCGAAAGAATATCGGGGGCGCGGTTAGGGATATACCCCAGTTCATCGAGGGCAGCGGCAATCTTGCCACGCAACGCCACGGAAACCTGTTCCGGGTTACGTAAAAACCGGCTGACCGTCATTTTGGTCACACCGACGCGATCGGCTACATCCTGAAGTACGGGGCGTTTCTTTTTCATCGTCCTGAGAAATCGTAAGTGATAGATTTGCTCAGTTTATCACGGACAAAGCCCATCCTTCCCCTGTCAAAGGGAAGGATGGGCATTTATTTATGATTTATTACACCGGTGGCAGATCAAACAGCAGAATTTCGCTTTCACTGTCGGCATGCACGGACAGTGCCTGCTCATCCCAGATTGCCAGACCATCCGCCGTGGTAGCTTTCGTGCCGTTAATAGACACCTCGCCTTTCACCACCTGGATCCAGACGCGGCGGTTAGCGGCAATCTGATGGACAGACTGTTCGTCTTTTGCCAGCGCCCAGCGGTACAGTTCCATATCCTGGTGCACTTTCAGCGAACCGTCACGCGCATCCGGAGAGAGCACCAGCTGTTTGCCCTGTTTAGCATCAAAGCGGCGCTGTTCGTAGCGCGGGGTGATGCCGGTTTCTTCCGGAATGATCCAGATTTGATACAGGTGCAGTTTTTCCGTTTTGCTTGGGTTGTATTCAGAGTGACGCACCCCGGTACCCGCACTCATAATCTGGAACTCGCCCGCCGGAACCTGCTCTTTGTTGCCCATGCTGTCCTGGTGCTCAACCGCCCCTTCCAGCACATACGTCAGGATTTCCATGTCTTTGTGCGGGTGGGTACCGAAGCCCTGGCCTGCATCAATCACGTCATCGTTAATGACGCGCAGTGCGGAGAAGCCCATAAAGTTCGGGTCGTAGTAGTCAGCAAACGAGAATGAATGCCATGAGTCCAGCCAGCCATGATTCGCGTGACCACGTTCGTTTGCTTTGCGTAAGTAGATCATTGTTTCACCCTCAGTTCGTTTCGATGGAGTAAGTGTGGACGCAAACGGCCTGGGATCATAGAGGGTGAAAATTGACTCCTCTGTTCAAAAATTTAGAACAAGCAAAGAGGAGTCATAATTTCTTATCTGGCGAGGGTTATCGTGGCAGGAGAGGCCTGTTCGAAGGCCCGTTCAAGGAGTTCGAGATTGGTCATAACTTCAGATTCCTTGACGTAATTGGGTACACCGTTAGTCAGGGTCTCATACAGCGCATCGTAAACGCGGCCATAGTCACCCGCTTCGGGTTTCACGTCCTCTTTAACGGTGATGCCCTCTGCGTTGACATACTCCAGCACGCCCACGGAGTCATCCGCCGCAAACCCCGGGTCGCCGGGCATAATGTTCGCCTTCAGGCTGGTCTCCTGCTGGTCGATACCGTACTTGATAAACGAGCCTCTGGTGCCATGCACAATAAATTTCGGGTAGTCAATTTTCACCAGATGGCTGGTTTTGACGATGGCTTTCAGATCGCCGTAAAACAGCTGGGCTTCGAAGGTGTCATCCGGATTGGCTTTGTTGCGCAGGCTGCGGATGTCGTACGCCATGTGGTCCGGTCGGCCAAACAGAGAGATGATTTGATCGAGCGTATGCACGCCCAGACCATAGAATGAGCCATCCTGCGGCAGGCCGGGATGCGTTTCGGCCACCGGACGGTAGTAATCAAAGTGGCTTTCAATCTCGACGATGTCACCCAGTTTACCGCTCTCAATCACTTTTTTTGCCGTCAGGAAGCAGCTGTCAAAGCGGCGGTTTTGGTACGGCGTGACGGTCAGCCCTTTGCGCTTCGCCAGGTCAAACAACGTTTTCGCCTCTGTCATTGTCGGGGTAAACGGCTTTTCCACCAGCACGTTTTTGCCCGCCTCCAGCGCGCGTTTTGCGTACTCGAAATGGCTGTCAGCGTGGGTACAGACAATCACCAGTTTGACCTGCGGATCGTTGAGGACCTCATCAAGATCGCTGGTGAAATGAATATGGGAGTACTGGGGAGATTGCTCTTCCGGCTTCGCGCGACGCCGGTAGATATGGGCAACGTGCCAGCTGTCTTTGCGGTTGAGAACATACGGAAGGTGGTAACGCGTGGTGCTTTTGCCAAATCCAATAAATGCGCAATGTAATGTCATGGCTCAGTCCTTTTTAAGGTTACTGAGTGCAACCATAGCGCAAGTTTTGCCCTTACCCCAGCCCTCTTCCACGGGGAGCGGGCGAAAAAAGACAAAAAAAAGCCAGCGAAAAGCTGGCTAAAGTAATACTGGAAGCAATGTGAGCAATGTCGTGCTTTCAGGTTCCCGTAGGGGTCTTCCTGAACGCAGAGCAATAATAATCATTCTCATTCGCACTTGTCCAATCTTTTTTGCAAAAATTAGCAGTTGACTCAAATTTTAATCTCACTGATGTTGGAATGGACGTTTAACTGACTGAGGATGAAGGAATGAGTGAGATTGTGATACGCCATATCGAAGCCCGCGATGCAGAAGCGTTACGTGACATTATGTCGCATCCTGGGGTGTATCACGACACGCTACAACTTCCCCATCCCTCAATGGATATGTGGCATGACCGGGTCGCGACGAAACCGGGAAGACGGCATCTCGTCGCCTGTCTTGACCAGCGAGTGGTTGGCCATATGGCACTCGATGTGATGGAAAATCCCCGCCGCAGCCACGTTGCAACGTTCGGCATTAGCGTGGCCGCTGATGTACAGGGACGCGGTGTGGGTCGTGCGCTCATGCGCGAAATGGTCAATCTCTGCGACAACTGGTTGCGCATTGAACGCATTGAGCTCACGGTTTTTGCGGATAACCCTGCGGCACTGGCGCTGTATAAGAAGTTTGGGTTTGAAATCGAAGGGACCGGCAGGAACTTCGCCCTGCGTAACGGCGACTATGTGGACGCGTATTACATGGCGCGGCTGAAGTGATAAATTGCCCGGTAGCGCGACGCTTACCGGGCAATAAAATCAGAACCCCGCCGTCAAATCGTCCACCGAACGCGGATCCGAGGCCCCAAACAGCGTGCCGTCCGGGCCGACCATAATGCTCTGGGTGCTGCCCATTGCCTCTTTCAGCGCCACCTTCTGTCCGCGCTGCTCCAGCAGTTTTAAGGTGTCCGGGCTAAAGCCCTTCTCAACACGCAGCTCGTCCGGCAGCCACTGATGGTGGAAACGCGGTGCGTTCGTCGCTTCGGCGACATTCATTCCAAAGTCAATGCTGTTCACCACCATCTGCAGCACCGTGGTGATAATACGGCTGCCGCCAGGGCTGCCTGTCACCAGCCAGGTTTTACCGTCTTTGACCACGATGGTAGGCGACATGGACGACAGCGGACGCTTCTTCGGTCCGACCGCATTTGCATCCCCGCCCACCAGGCCGTAGACGTTCGGCACGCCCGGTTTGGCCGAGAAGTCATCCATCTCGTTATTGAGCAGAATCCCGCTGTTGCCTGCTACGATGCCTGTACCAAAGGTGGTATTGAGGGTATAGGTCACCGCCACCGCGTTACCGTCTTTATCCACCACCGAGAAGTGGGTGGTCTGGTTGCTCTCATACGGTGCCAGCTTGCCCGGGCGGATCTCGCTCGACGGTTTGGCCTTGTTGATATCAATCTCATCAGCAATCGATTTGGCATAGGCTTTATTGGTCAGCGCCTGCCACGGCACCTTCACGAAGTCCGGGTCGCCCAGGTATTCTGAACGGTCGGCGTAGGCGCGTTTTTCCGCCTCTGCCATCACCTGCATGGCATCCGCACTGCCGAAGCCGAACTTGTGCATATCGAAGTTTTCAAGAATGTTGAGGATCTGCACGATGTGAATGCCGCCGGAAGACGGAGGTGGCATCGAGAAAACGTCATAGCCGCGATAGCTTCCGTGAATCGGCTCACGCTCGACGGCCTTGTACTCCGCGAGATCCGCTTTGGTGATAAGCCCACCGTTCTTTTGCATCTCTTCGGCAATCTGGTCGGCAATCGCCCCTTTGTAGAACGCATCCGGGCCGTGCTCCGCAATCAGCTCCAGACTTTTCGCCAGGTTCTTCTGCACCAGCTTATCGCCCTTCTTCAGCGGTTCGCCGTCTTTCCAGAAGATAGCCTTGCTGTTTTCGTGATTCGGAATCACTTCGCTGCCATAGGTTTTAAGATCGTCAGCCAGGGCGTCATTCACCACAAAACCTTCACGGGCGAGCTTAATCGCAGGCTGTACCACTTTGTTGAGCGGCAGGGTGCCATATTTTTCCAGCGCCAGGGAGAAGCCTGCGACGGTGCCCGGCGTACCGGAGGCGAGATGCGAGGTCAGGGATTTTTTGCTGTCCGGGTTGCCTTGATCGTCAAGGAACATATCGCGGGAAGCCTGTCCGGGGGCCATCTCACGGAAGTCGATGGCGGTGGTTTTGCCGTCTTTGGTCCGCAGCATCATAAAGCCGCCGCCGCCCAGGTTCCCCGCCTGCGGATGCGTCACCGCCAGCGCATAACCCACCGCGACTGCCGCATCCACCGCATTACCGCCCTGCCGGAGAATATCGACGCCCACTTTCGTTGCCAGCGCATCCACCGACGCCACCATACCCTGCGTTGCCCGCACGGGATGAAAAACATCTTCCTCCACGCCGTACGAAACTGGCGGAGCCGCTGGCGGGTTGGCCGCCACGCTAAATGTGCCGCCTGCCATCAGCGCGGCGATCGCTATCCAGCGCAAAAACGTTGGTTTCATCATTATTGTTCTCCAGGTGAAGAGGGCCATATTCCCCGCTTAAGCCTGGTTCACAACTCCTAAAAAATCATCGTCATGGTGAAATCAGGGTAAACTTAAGAGAAGCCTCAAAAGAAGGAGATGACAATGAAACGCTTACTGATTCTTACGGCGCTGCTTCCGTTTGCCGCGCTCGCACAGCCACTCAATACGATGAACAACCCGAACCAGCAGGGCTACGTCATTCCAAGCCAGCAGCGTATGCAAACGGAGATGATGAGCCAGCAGCAACAGCAGAAAGGGATGCTGAACCAGCAGTTGAAAACGCAGACCCAGATGCAGCAGCAAAGCCTGCAAAACCAGATGAACACCAACACCCAGCGCATACAGCAGGGTCAGGTGCGTGAGCAGCCGCTGCCTAACCCGAACGGCGGAATGCTGGGCGGGATGACCTCGTCGGGCAGCGGACAGCAGCATATGCTGCCGTCCCAGTCACCGTCGAATGGCGGGATGCTTAATTCTTCGCAGAACTAAAGTTCGGGCCGATTACGTCAATCGCATCGGTACAGATGCTGTCCACCCCCCAGCGCAGCAGCTCCGCCGCACGCTGGGGTTTGTTGACGGTATAGACCAGGATATGCAGCCCCGCCGCTTTCAACATGTTCACCCGCGCCTCATCCAGCAGCGCGTGGTTCAGGTGAATCGACACACACCCTAAACGGCTGGTCAGCTCACGCCAGTCATCACGCCACGTGTCGAGCAGCAGTCCGCGCGGCAACGCCGGAACGGACGCCTGCGCCGCCTCCAGGGCATCAATGTCAAACGACGACAGCAGGGGTGGCGTCATGCCCTCCCACAGCTCACGCGCGGCCAGCGCAATGACTTTACCTGTGAGCGGCCCGGTGCCGGTGGTTGGTTTGATTTCGATATTGGCCATCATGCCGTGCAGGCGACAGCGGTCGGCCACTTCCGCCAGCAGCGGCAGCGGCTCGCCTTTGAACTCGCTGCTGTACCAGCTTCCGGCGTCGACGTTCAGCAGATCGCGCCACGGCAGGTCTCCCGCCACGCCCCAGCCATTGCTGGTACGTTCGAGGTTGTCATCATGCAGAAGGAAAATCTCGCCGTCTTTCGATAGCTTGGCGTCGAACTCGATCATCGTGTGACCGTAATGCGCGCCCATATCGATAGCCGCCAGCGTGTTTTCCGGCGCCAGTTTACCGCCGCCCCGGTGGGCGACGATGTGGGGATAAGGCCAGTTACTCATATACGTTGTCCTGTTTCACCGTCGAATACGTGCAGGTGATTTTCCGGCAGATGCAGCCACAGCGTGCTGCCTGCTTTAGGGCGCTCCTGATGGGCCAGACGCACCACCATTTTTTGTTCACCCCAACGTCCGTGCGCCAGGTTGTCAGCCCCCAGCATCTCCAGCGTGTCCATGACCAGCGGCACGCCGCCTTCCGCCTGTGAGGTTAACCCAATATGTTCCGGGCGGATACCGAGCGTCATCTTACGCCCGGCATAGCCACGATAGTACCCGTTTACGGGCAGCGCCATCCCACTTTCCAGCTCAAAATGCGTACCGGCGCTGCTGAGCCGCCCTTCCAGCAGGTTCATCGCCGGACTGCCAATAAAGCTCGCCACAAAGCGGGAGGCCGGTTTCTCGTATACCTCCACCGGGGTGCCAATCTGTTCGGCGACGCCTTTGTTCATCACCATCACGCGCTGGGCGAGGGTCATCGCTTCCACCTGATCGTGCGTCACATACAGGGAGGTGGTTTTCAGACGACGGTGCAGCTGCTGCAGCTCAAGGCGCATCTGCACGCGCAGCTTAGCATCAAGGTTTGAGAGCGGCTCGTCGAACAGGAACACCGCAGGGTCACGCACAATGGCGCGCCCCATCGCCACACGCTGGCGCTGTCCGCCGGACAGTTCACGCGGACGGCGCTTGAGCAGGCCATCCAGTTCCAGAATACGCGCCGCCTCTTTCACGCGCTCATCGATATGGCTTTTGCCCATCCCGCGGATTTTCAGCCCCCAGGCCATGTTCTCTTCCACGCTCATGTGCGGATAAAGGGCGTAGTTCTGAAACACCATCGCGATGCCCCGGTCCTTCGGCTCCATCTCGGTCACGCGCTGGCGATCGATCCAGATATCGCCGCTGGTCACACGTTCAAGCCCGGCAACCATGCGCAGCAGCGTTGATTTGCCGCAGCCTGACGGGCCAACCATCACGATAAATTCCCCGTCCGCCACGTCGAGCGTTAACGGCTGAATGACCTGGGTTTTGTTGTCCCAGCTTTTGGTCACTGCCTGTAATTTTAAACCTGCCATCTTATTTCTCACTGTCCACTAAACCACGCACGAACGCACGCTGCATGGCTAAAACGATAACGACCGGGGGGATAAGGGTGAGCAGCATCGCCGCCATCACCTGATTCCAGAGCGTGGTGCCTTCACCGGTGGCGATCATGCCTTTGATGCCCGCCACGGCGGTGCCAAGATTGACGTCCTGAATAATCAGCAGCGGCCACAGATACTGGTTCCAGCCGTAGATAAAGGTGATGACAAACAGCGCCGCAAGGTTGGTTTTCGACAGCGGCAGCACGATGTCACGGAAGAAGCGCATCGGCGAGGCTCCGTCAATACGCGCGGCCTCAATCAGCTCGTCCGGCAGGGTCATAAAGAACTGGCGGAACAAGAAGGTGGCGGTGGCCGAGGCCATCAGCGGCAGGGTTAAACCTGCGTAGCTGTCCAGCATCTTCAGGTTGGCGATCACTTCCACCGTCGGGAAGATACGCACTTCGACCGGCAGCATCAGGGTGATGAAGATCATCCAGAAGAACAGGTTACGCAGGGGAAAGCGGAACCAGACGATGGCGAACGCCGAGAGCATCGACACCGTGATTTTGCCCACCGTAATACCGAACGCCATGATGAAGCTGTTCAGCATCATCAGCCAGAATGGCGCGCTGTTAGCGCCCACGCCCTGGGTCCAGATGGTTTTCATGTTTTCGAAAAGATGCCCGCCTGGGATCAGCGTCATCGGCGTATCAAACACCGCTTTGGTGTCCAGCGTGGCGGCAACGAAGGCCACGTACAGCGGGAACAGAATAACGATGATGCCCAAAATCAGCATGGTGTGGCTGAACATCGTCAGCCCGCGACGGTTCTCGATCATTGGTAGCGCACCTTACTTTCGACATAACGGAACTGCACTACCGTGAGAAGGATGACGAGGAACATCAGCACGACCGACTGGGCGGCGGATGCCGAGAGATCCAGACCGGCAAAGCCTTCGCGATAGATCTTATAGATAAGCGTCGTCGTGGCCTGCACCGGGCCACCGGCCGTGGCGGCGTCGATCACCGGGAAGGTGTCGAAGAAGGCGTAAACCAGGTTGACCACCAGCAGGAAGAAACTCACCGGGGCAATCAGCGGCAGTGACAGCCTAAAGAAACGACGGACCGGCCCTGCACCATCAATCGCCGCGGCTTCAACCAGCGAGCGCGGAATAGACTGCAGCGCAGCAAAGAAGAACAGGAAGTTGTAGCTGATCTGTTTCCACACCGACGCGAAGACCACCAGGAACATCGCCTGACCGCTGTTCTGGGCGTGGTTCCAGTCGTAGCCGAACTCCGCCAGGAAATGGGTAATCAGCCCGCGCCCTGGATTAAACAGGAAGATCCACAGCACGGCGGCGACGGCAGGCGCCACGGCGTAAGGTAGCAGCATCAGCGTCTGATACAGACGGCTGCCGCGCACCACGTAATCCACCAGCGCCGCGAAAAAGAGCGATGCGACAAGACCGCTGACAGTGACCAGCGCGCTGAACTTCATGGTCGTCCAGAAGGCGTCGAGGTAATAGCTGTCATGGAACAGCGCGGTAAAGTTATCCAGCCCGACAAACTGGCTGGAAAGCCCAAACGGATCGACGCTTTGTACCGAGTACCAGAGCGCCTCGCCCGCAGGCCAGATAAAGAAGATAACGGTGATGACCAGCTGCGGCGCGACCAGCAAATACGGCAGCCAGCGCGAACGGAACACCGGACGGGATGAGGACATAGTTTAGCTCAGCGTAGGTAGCCCTCACCCCAGCCCTTCCCGCAGGGAGAGGGACAGGATGAGGGTAAAATGATTAAGACTTTGTTGATTGCTCAAAGCGGCGCAGCAGCTGATTACCGCGCTCTACCGCAGAATCCAGCGCCTGCTGTGGGGTTTTCTTCCCGGTCCACACGCTTTCCAGCTCTTCATCTACGATGGTACGGATCTGCGGCATGTTCCCCAGACGCAGGCCTTTGGTGAACGGCAATGGCGGCTTGTTGAGCATCTGACGCGTCGCGATATCCGCGCCCGGGTTTTTGCTGTAGAAGCCCTGCTCACGGGTCAGGTCATACGCGGCCGTGGTGATAGGCAGGTAGCCGGTTTTCTGATGCCATTCGGCGGCATTCTCTGGCTTCGCCAGGAAGTCGAGGAACTCGGCCACGCCCTTGTAGGTGCCCTTGTCTTTGCCCTGCATGACCCACAGGCTCGCCCCACCGATGATGGCGTTCTGCGGTGCGCCTTTCACGTCAGCGTCGTAAGGCATCATGCCTACGCCGTAGTTGAATTTTGCGTAATGACGGATATCCGCCAGAGAGCCGGAAGAGGCGGTCGTAATCGCACAGTCACCGTTGTAGAACTTCTCGGTGGATTCGTCTTTACGCCCGAAGTAGCTGAAATCGTCCTTCTTGTTGAGATCGGCAAGCAGAGCGATGTGCTTCACCTGCTCTGGCTTGTTGAACTCCAGTACCGCGTCGGTGCCGTCGAAGCCGTTGTTTTTAGTGGCCACCGGCAAGCCGTGCCAGGCGCTGAAGTTTTCAATCTGGATCCAGCCCTGCCAGCCGCTGGCGTAGCCGCACTTCATCCCCGCCGCTTTCAGCTTAGCGGTGTACGCCGCCAGATCCTGCCAGGTTTTTGGCGGTTGTTCCGGATCTAAACCGGCTTTCTTGAAGGCGTCTTTGTTGTAGTACAGCACCGGCGTGGAGCTGTTAAACGGCTGAGACAGCAGATGACCGGTTTTGGAATCGGTGTAGTAACCCGCCACGGTCGGCACGAACTGCGATTCGTCGAAGTTGATACCTGCGTCTTTAAAGACTTCGTAAACCGGTTTAATGGCTTTAGAGGCCATCATGGTCGCAGTACCGACTTCGTAAACCTGAAGCAGCGCAGGTGCATTACCGGTACGGAAAGCGGCAATGCCCGCGCTCAGGCTCTGCTCGTAGTTACCTTTGTACACCGGCACAATTTTGTAATCCGGATGGGTGTCGTTGAAACGCTGCGCCAGGGAGTCAACTTCTTTACCCAACTCCCCTTCCATGGAATGCCAGAACGGAATGGTGGTGACAGCCATTGCGTTCGCCGCAAAAGTCAGCCCTATTGCCAGACCCAAAGCTGTGTGTCGTAACGATGTCATTGTCATCTCTCTTATTGTGCCGGATGCGCGATATCACGCGTTTTTATGCTCGCGAGGTAACATGACATGCTCGAATGACAGAAAAATAACTGTTTCTTTACAGTGAGATGACAACAAAACGTCAGGCGGATGATGGTTGTGTGAAGGCAGTTGGGGTAAGTTCGGTGCGGTCTGGTGCCCAGCATGAAAAAAGGCAACTGACGTTGCCTTTTTACTTTTGCTTTTATCTAGCCGCCGAGATAGGCGCTTCGCACCGCTTCGTTTGCCAGCAGCGCGTCACCGGTATCGGAGAGCACCACGTGGCCGTTTTCCAGCACGTAGCCGCGGTCGGCGAGCTTCAGCGCCTGGTTGGCGTTCTGCTCGACGAGGAAGATGGTCATCCCCTCTTTACGCAGCTGTTCGATGGTGTCGAAGATCTGCTGAATGATGATCGGCGCAAGACCGAGCGACGGTTCATCCAGCAGCAGCAAACGCGGCTGGCTCATCAGCGCGCGGCCAATCGCCAGCATCTGCTGTTCACCACCGGACATCGTGCCGGCCCGCTGAATACGGCGCTCCCACAAACGCGGAAACAGCTCATAGACCCATTTGATGCGGGACTGGTACTGGTCGCGGTCAGCAAAGAAGCCGCCCATCGCAAGGTTCTCTTCCACCGTCATTCGTGAGAAGACGCGACGCCCTTCCGGGACAATCGCCACCGCTTCACGCATGATTCTGGCGGTTTGCCAGTCGGTAATATCTTTGCCATCAAAGACAATCCGCCCGCTGGTGGCGCGCGGGTCGCCGCACAGGGTGCCGAGCAGCGTGGTTTTACCCGCACCGTTCGCGCCAATCAGGGTGACGATTTCGCCCTGATTGATATGCAGGCTGACGTCGTGCAGCGCCTGTATCTTGCCGTAGTGAGCATTAACCTTGTCGAACGTTAACATCGCTTTTTCCATCTTATGCCTCACCCAGGTATGCACGGATCACGTCCGGGTTGTTGCGGATCTCTTCCGGCGTCCCGTTTGCCAGCGGCGTGCCCTGGTTTACCACGTAGATACGGTCAGAAATGCCCATCACCAGCTTCATATCATGCTCAATCAGCAGGATGGTGGTGTCGTGATGATCGCGCAGTTCGGCAATCAACTCGTCCAGCTCTTTGGTCTCTTTCGGGTTAAGCCCTGCCGCCGGTTCATCGAGCATCAGGATTTCTGGCTGCGTCACCATGCAGCGCACGATCTCCAGACGACGCTGGTCACCGTAGGCCAGGTTGCTGGCCTGACGGTTCGCATGCTGCAGCAGGCCGATACGGTCGAGCCAGGTGGCGGCGCGGTCGAGCGCTTCATCCTGAGCACGGCGGAAGGCCGGGGTTTTCAGCAGGCCAGAGAAAAGGCCGGTTTTGAGCTGCAGGTGTTGCGCCACCAGCAGGTTCTCTATCACCGTCATCTCGCGGAACAGACGCACGTGCTGGAAGGTACGCACCACCCCCATGCGGGCAATCTGCTGGCCCGGAAGCCCTTCCAGATGCTGGTCGCGCAGCTTGATGGTGCCACCCGTCGGCTTGTAGAAACCGGTCAGGCAGTTAAAGACCGTGGTTTTCCCCGCGCCGTTAGGGCCAATCAGGGAGACAATCTCTTTCTTGTGCAGATCCAGATTCACGTTGTTGACGGCCAGCAGGCCGCCAAAACGCATCATCAGGCCGTTAACGGATAATAATGGCTGGCTCATGCCTGCTCTCCTTTCGCTTGCCCGTTTTTCAGCTTCAGCTGTGGACGGGTCATCGGCAGCAAGCCCTGCGGACGCCAGATCATCATCAGCACCATCAAACCACCCAGCATCAGCATGCTGTATTCGTTAAAGTCGCGCATCAGCTCACGAGAGACCACCAGCAGAATGGCCGCCAGGATAACGGCAAACTGCGAGCCCATACCGCCGAGCACCACAATCGCCAGTACAAAGGCAGATTCAGCAAAGGTAAACGATTCGGGGCTGACAAAGCCCTGACGCGCGGCAAACAGCGTACCGGCAAATCCGGCAAACGCGGCGCTGATGGTAAACGCGGTCAGCTTGATGCGGGTTGGGTTGAGGCCCAGTGAACGGCAGGCGATTTCATCTTCACGCAGCGCTTCCCACGCACGGCCCAGCGGCATACGCAGCAGACGGTTAATCACGAACAGGGTTAGCACCACCAGCAGCAACGCCACCAGGTAGAGCCAAATCACCCGGTCGGACGGATCGTACTTCACGCCAAAGAAGTTGCTGAAGGTATCCCAGCCCCCTTCGCGAGCCGTACGGCTGAATTCCAGACCAAAGAAGGTCGGTTTCGGGATCTGGCTGATCCCGTTCGGGCCGCCGGTCACTTCGGTGTTGTTGAGCAGCAGGATACGCACGATTTCGCCAAAGCCTAAGGTCACAATCGCCAGATAGTCACCGCGCAGGCGTAAGACCGGGAAGCCCAGCAGGAAGCCCGCGGCGGCGGAGACCAGGCCCGCCAGCGGCAGACAGGTCCAGAAGCCGAGACCGTAATAGTGGTTCAGCAGCGCGAAGGTATAGGCCCCGATGGCGTAGAAACCACCGTAGCCCAGCACCAGCAGGCCAGACAGCCCCACCACCACGTTCAGGCCCAGACCGAGGATCACGTAGATCATGGTCAGGGTCGCGATATCGACCGTACCGCGAGAGACCACAAACGGCCACGCCACCGCAGCCACCAGCAGCGCCACGAAGAACAGCTTCTGCTTAACGGTTGAGCCGTCGAGAGCCGGCAGAACGAATTTCGGACCGGAGACACTTTTCAGCGTCTTCTGGAACACAGGACGCAGCATCTGGAACAGAAACACAACCGCGGTGCCAATGAATATCCACTGCCAGCGAATGTCGGCGGCGGTATCCACCACCAGTTTTGTGCCGTCCAGCTCTAACTGGACGCCCATAAAGACGCCTGCCAGCACGAAGAACATGGCGGCAGAGAGGAGCGCCATTGCGAAATGCATCGGTTTCATACTTTCTCTACCTCCGGACGACCCAGAATACCGGTAGGCATTACCAGCAGAACCAGAATCAGCAGGGCAAACGACACCACATCTTTATATTCCGTACTCAGATACGCGGAGGAGAGCGCTTCGGCCACGCCCAGGATCAGGCCGCCAATCATCGCGCCTGGAATACTGCCGATACCGCCCAGGACCGCCGCGGTGAAAGCTTTCATCCCGGCCATAAAGCCGATGTACGGGTTGATAACGCCGTAGAACTGCCCCAGCAGGACACCCGCGACCGCCGCCATCGCTGCCCCAATCACAAAGGTCAGGGCGATAACGCGGTCGGTGTTGATGCCAAGCAGGCTCGCCATCTTCAGATCTTCTGCGCAGGCACGGCAGGCGCGTCCCATACGCGAGTAGCGGATAAAGACCGTCAGGGCGAGCATCGCAACGAAGGTCACCACCCAGATCACCAGCTGCATGGTGGTGATAGAGGCAGAGAAGTTCTCGCTGGCACCGACCACCCACTGACCGTTGAACAGGCTTGGCAGCGCCACGTCGCGCGAGCCTTCCGTCAGGCTGACGTAGTTTTGCAGGAAGATCGACATCCCGATGGCGGAGATCAGCGCAATCAGGCGTTTGGAGCTACGCACCGGCCGGTACGCCACGCGTTCAATGCTCCAGCCATAGGCACTGGCAATCACAATCGCGCCGACAAACCCGGCGGCGACCAGCAGCCAGCTGCTGTCGATACCCATCATCATCAGGGCGGCGATAATCATAAAGGAGACATAGCTACCGATCATGTAGACCTCGCCGTGGGCGAAGTTAATCATGCCGATAATGCCGTAAACCATCGTGTAGCCGATGGCGATCAGCGCGTAGGTGCTTCCCAGCGTGACGCCGTTAAACATCTGCTGCAGGAAATAGAGAAACTGCTCGGACATATGCAAACCTTTTTATACCCGCCCGGCGGTCCGGGCGGTGGGATAATTATTTGGCGACCGAGGACGAACCGTCGGCGTGCCACTTAAAGACACCAAACTCAAATCCCTTCAGATCGCCTTTCTCATCCCAGTTCAGCGGCCCAATCACGGTGTTCGCCCCGTGTGCTTTTAAATCTTTCACCAGATCCAGCGGTTCTTTGCTGCCGGTGCGATCCAGCGCGGTTGCCAGAGACTGCACCGCCGCGTAGGTGATCCAGACGTACGGACCACTTGGATCTTTCTTCTGCGCCTTGAGCGCGTCTACGATAGCCTTGTTCGCAGGATCCTGGTCATAGCGTTTTGGCATCGTCACCAGCATGCCTTCGCCTGCGTCCCCGGCGATGTTCGACAGGGAGGCGTTACCGACGCCTTCTGGCCCCATAAACTGGGTTTTCAGCCCGACCGAACGCGCCTGACGCAGCATCTGACCCATTTCCGGGTAGTAGCCGCCGTAGTAAACAAAATCGATATTCTCTTTTTGCAGGCGGGCGATCAGCGCGGAGAAATCTTTCTCGCCAGCGGTGATGCCATCAAAGAAGACGATATTCGCGCCGCCTTTTTTCAGCCCGTCCTGAACGGAACGCGCCAGGCCTTCGCCGTACTGCTGTTTGTCATGAATAATGGCGATGCGCGTCGGCTTGACGGTGTCGAGGATGTATCGGGCGGCGGTTGGTCCCTGAGACGAGTCCAGACCGGCAGTACGCATGATGTGCTGATAACCGCGCTGAGTCAGTTCAGGGTTGGTTGCGCCCGGGGTAATCATCAGAATGCCTTCGTCTTCGTAGATATCAGACGCAGGCTGGGTGGACGACGAGCACAGGTGGCCAATCACGTACTGGATGCCGTCATTCACGATTTTGTTAGCGACCGCGACGGCCTGTTTGGGATCGCAGGCGTCGTCATATTCCACGCCAACCAGCTTGTCGCCTTTGATGCCGCCTTTGGCGTTGATGTCTTTGATTGCCTGGCGAGCACCGTTGAACTCCATGTCCCCCCACTGGGCAACAGGACCGGACATCGCACCCACTACAGCAACCTTAATATCTTCCGCCATGGCTGCATGCGAAATCGCCAATGCAACCATCCCCGCGATTAACGTCTTCGCGTTCCTTTTCATCTCTGAATCCCCATTCGTGATGTCGTGTATATATTTTGTTTTATTATGGTTAAAAAGCATTCTGTACTTTTAATGCACAACGCTATTTTTACCAGCGCCTTTAATGGTTTAGCGCAGTTTTTTCATAAAAACCAGACTAAAATCTCTATTTTTCAGGCGATTAAGCAAAGATAATATTCTGAAATAGGGCAGAGATAAACAAATAAAATTGCAGTTTGCAGCATAAAATAACGGTACAAAGCGCCGAATAATTCACTGCCATTCAGGTTAAAATTCTGCTTATTTTTCGATCCATGTGTTTTCAAACTGCCCTTTGCGCTGCCAAAAAACTAATCACCTGGTGAGCCGTAATAAAAAGAGGAAGCCGCTGAGGGAATAAATTGAGTACACTGACCCTACTCAATTTGATTTGGACAAGCAGCTAATGAAACTGACTATCGTGCGTCTGGTGACCTTTAGCGACCAGGATCATATCGACCTGGGCAAGATCTGGCCGGAATATTCCCCTTCGTCGCTCCGTGTCGATGAGACACACCGCATCTACGCCGCGCGCTTTAACGAGCGTCTGCTCGCCGCGGTTCGCGTGACGCTGAGCGGCACCGAAGGGGCGCTGGACTCACTGCGCGTACGTGACGTGACCCGTCGTCGCGGTGTGGGGCAGTATTTAATTGAAGAGATAATCCGTGAAAACCCGAACGTCACCTCCTGGTGGATGGCCGACGTGGGCGTGGAAGACCGCGGCGTGATGGCGGCGTTTATGCAGGCGTTAGGGTTTACGGCGCAGGAGAACGGGTGGGAGAAACGTCAGGTTTGCTGAATGCCGCCTGATGCCCTCACCCCGCCCCTCTCCCACAGGAGAGGGTGCAAATACTAAAACGGCAACCGAAAGGTTGCCGTTTGCTTTTATTTGGCGTCGGTCGCCGTTCCGTTAGCATGCCAGTCAAACACGCCGAACTCGAAGCCTTTCAGATCGCCCTTCGCATCCCAGGAAAGCGGACCCATCACGGTATCGACAGAGTGGGCTTTCAGCCAGGTGGCAATCTCAGCCGGATCGGCTGACTGGTTCAGACCCGCCTGCAGAGACTGCAGCGCAGCGTAGGTGGTCCAGACGAACGCGCCGCTTGGATCCTGTTTCTTCGCCTTGATGGCATCTACGATCGGTTTGTTCGCAGGCACCTGGTCGTAGTTCTTCGGTTTGGTCACCAGCAGGCCTTCAGCAGACTCACCGGCGATGTTAGACAGGGAAACGTTCGCAACCCCTTCCGGACCCATAAACTGGGTTTTCAGGCCGGCCGCACGTGCCTGACGCAGGATCTGGCCCATTTCAGGGTGATAGCCACCGTAGTAAACGAAATCAATATTCTCTTTCTTCAGACGTGCCACCAGAGTGGAGAAGTCTTTCTCACCGGCGGTGATACCGTCAAAGAAGACCACATTGGCATTGCCTTTCTTCAGACCATCCTGCACGGCACGCGCCAGACCTTCACCATACTGCTGTTTGTCGTGAACAATCGCGATACGCTTCGGCTTCACGTTGTCCAGAATGTATTTTGCCGCGGTTGGACCCTGGTCTGAATCCAGACCGGTGGTACGCAGGGTCAGCTTATAGCCACGTGCGGTCAGCTCCGGCGCCGTTGCAGCCGGGGTGATCATCAGAATGCCTTCGTCTTCGTAGATATCAGACGCGGGCTGCGTGGAAGAGGAGCACAGGTGGCCGATAACGTATTTGATCCCGTCGTTCACCACTTTGTTCGCCACGGCAACCGCTTGTTTCGGGTCACAGGCATCATCATATTTTACGATCTGCAGTTTTTCGCCCTTGATACCGCCCTTAGCATTAATGTCTGCAACCGCCTGTTCTGCGCCGGTAAATTCCTGGTCGCCGTACTGTGCTACCGGACCGGACATCGCGCCCACGACAGCCACTTTAATATCGGCCTGTGCCATCGTGCTGAATGCCAACGCAATACATCCTGCCAGTAACGCTTTACCCTTCATATTCATCCTGAGATTCCCCATTATTATGGTTATTACGATTGTCGTGATGTTGTTGTGTAGCGCTTTATTTCAGTTATAGGTATGACAGTCGCGCTTTTTCAGCATACTCTGCTAAAACATACCCCATTTTTATGATTTTGGAATAGCTAATTTGAAATGAATATATGATAAGCCCGGCAGGGATCACCGCCGGGCCAGGGCTTTAACGTGTCAGCGACGCGGAGATAATATCCAGCGCTTTACGGAACTGAACTTCGGGGATGGTAAGCGGATAGAGGAAACGGATAACGTTGCCGTACACGCCGCAGCTCAGCAGCAATAGACCTTCCTGTAACGCACGCTCCTGGACCTGACGCGTGAATTCCGGCGACGGCAGCCCGGTTTGCGGGTCGTTAAACTCCACCGCCACCATTGAGCCCTGGGCACGAATATCAGCGATAAACGGACAGTCCCCCTTCGCTTTGTTCAGCACTTCCACCAGATGATGGCCAAGATGCGCCGCGCGCGTGCAGAGATCCTCTTCATCAATCACATCCAGCACGGCATGGGCTGCGGCAATCGCCAGCGGGTTGCCGGCGTAAGTCCCGCCCAGCCCGCCAGGTGCGGGGGCATCCATCACTTCCGCCCGGCCAGAGACCGCCGAGAGCGGCATCCCGCCGGCCAGGCTTTTCGCCATGGTGATCAGATCCGGCTTCACGCAATGGTGTTCCATCGAGAACAGCTTGCCGGTTCGCGCAAAGCCACTTTGCACTTCATCGGCAATCAGCAAAATTCCGTGCGTATCGCACAGTTCGCGCAGGGCCTGCATAAAATCGGCGGGGGCAATGTTGAACCCCCCCTCCCCCTGAACCGGTTCCAGGATAATGGCCGCCACCTGGTCCGGCGCAATGTCTGCTTTGAAGATGCGTTCGAGGCTTTTTAACGCTTCTACCGTGCTGACGCCGTACAGATCATTTGGATAGTGTGCGTGATAAACCGATCCGGGAAACGGACCGAAACCGAGTTTGTACGGCGCCACTTTCCCCGTCAACGCCATCGTCATAAAGGTACGGCCGTGGAAGGCACCGCCAAAGGCGATCAGGCCAGGACGACGGGTATACGCGCGGGCAATTTTTACCGCGTTTTCGACCGCCTCTGCTCCCGTAGAGAAGAAAGCCGTTTTGGCAGGCCCATCAACGGGTACACGTTGGTTGATACGCTCGGCAAGCGCCACATAGCCTTCGTACGGGACAATCTGATATGCCGTATGGGTAAATGCGTGGAGTTGTTTTTCGATGGCGGCAATAACTTTTGGATGCCGATGGCCGGTATTCAGCACCGCGATCCCGGCGGCGAAGTCGATATACTCGTTACCCTCGACGTCCCACACCGTGGCATTTTCGGCTTTATCGGCGTAGAAGTTACACATCACGCCGATACCGCGCGGCGTCGCCTGCAAACGCCGGTCATTCAGTTCACTGTTTTTCACCCTGTCCCCCTGAGAAATTCACCTGCTTAGCGCATCTGTAAGTGTTTGCCAGGGGGAGGGAATTCGCCAGAGCGGGAGATAAAAAAACAAAACCCCCGAATTTGCATTCGAGGGTTATCGGGGACATCGCGGAAATTACGCTTCGATAGCGGCGCGAAGTTTTTTCATGGCGTTCTTTTCAAGCTGACGCACACGTTCAGCGGAGACGCCGTAGCGATCGGCCAGCTCCTGCAGCGTGGACTTGTTGTCTTCGTCCAGCCAGCGGGCGCGGATAATATCCTGGCTACGTTCGTCGAGGCCTTCCATTGCTGAAGTCAGCTTGTTCGCGGCCTGATCTTCCCAGTTATCCTCTTCAATGCCGTCAGCAAAGTTAGAGGTTTTATCCTGCAGATACAGAACCGGTGCCATTGGCTGGCTGTCAGAGCCGTCGTCGTCGGAGGACATATCGAAGGTCATGTCCTGCGCGGCCATACGGGATTCCATCTCACGCACGTCTTTGCTGGATACGCCCAGCTCGCGCGCCACCATTTCAACTTCATCCTGATTGAACCAGCCCAGACGCTGCTTGGTTTTACGCAGGTTGAAGAACAGTTTACGTTGCGCTTTTGTCGTGGCGACTTTCACGATACGCCAGTTGCGCAGCACGTATTCATGAATTTCTGCTTTGATCCAGTGCACGGCGAAGGAGACCAGTCGCACACCCACTTCCGGGTTGAAGCGACGTACAGCCTTCATCAGACCGATGTTACCTTCCTGAATCAAGTCCGCCTGCGGCAGGCCATAGCCCGCATAATTACGAGCAATGTGAACAACAAAGCGCAGGTGAGACAGGATCAGCTTTTTCGCTGCTTCCAGATCGCCCTGGTAATGCAGCTTTTCAGCAAGCTCCTTTTCTTCCTCGGCCGTTAACATCGGCCAGGTGTTCGCAGCCCGGATATAAGATTCCAGGTTACCAACAGGGGCTAAAGCTAAAGTTTGCATTTCTTTGGTCATTCATTCCTCTCAATGTTTCTTCTGGTCCAGGCTGTCCCCATCAGGCAACAACCATGCCAAAGCGTTTGAGCCACGAGATTAGCATTCACTCTTTTATCAGACAGTGATTTTATCCACAAGTTCCAGGTGCAACGGTGAATAAATTACGCACAAATTGTGACATGGAGATGATAACAGGGGAAGAGACAACAGGGACGCTTTCCCTGCAGAGCGAACATCTCGGTGCAGGGAAAGATTATATCACGCTTTTATTAGTCGGGAGTAAAGTGACGTAAATGTTGCACGGTTGCCAGCCATGCTGCCACCCAGCCGATCATCGAGCACACCAGCAGCAGTAACAGGCACTCATCGAACCCTAAGCCGCTGATATCAAACTTCGTTCCGAAAACCTGCGCCACCTCGGTTACGGCAGAGGACAGCCGCATCACCAAAATTTCTGACAATATCAGTGAAAGAAATGCGCCGGAAAAACCGAGCAATGCGCCGCCGTACAGGAACGGACGCAGGATGAAGCCATCCGTCGCACCAATCAGTTTCTGCACGTTGATGGTGTCGCGACGCGCGAAAATGCTCAGGCGCACGCTGTTACCGATGACGAGGAAGACCGCCGCCACCATCAGCACACCAATCATCGCCGCGACGCGCCCTACCAGCCCGGTCAGCGCAGCAAGACGCGCAAACCAGCTGTCATCCATGCGCACTTCATCAATCCCGTTGATACGGGTGATGCGGTCACGCAGGGTGTTGAGCGAATCGGTCCCCTGGAAATCGAGTTTCGGGATCACCACCGCCACGGCCGGGAGGGGGTTCTCTTCAAGCATGTCCAGCGCACCACCAAAGCCTGACCAGTTACGGAACTCACCCAGGGCTTCTTCACGAGAGAGATAATTCACTTTCTCTACGCCCTGTTCGGCCTGGATTTGCCCCACAACCTGCGCCGCCGCGTTATCGTCGAGCGCCTTATCCAGATAGACCGTGATCTGCGGAGAAGGATAGTACTGCGACGCCGCCTGGTTAACGTTTTTATAGACCATGTAGCAGACGCTTGGCAGCGTCAGGGAGATGGCAATCACCATCACCGTCAGGAACGTCGCCAGCGGTTTGCTTTTCAGGTCCTGCAACGCACCGTGGAAGGCATAACGCACCTGCTCGTTGAACACGTTGGTTTTGCGGGAGTTCGGCTTAGGCGCTGCTTTCGCACGCTTTGGCGCATTACGATTGCCGTCACCGCCGCCCTGCGGCTTACGGAAGCGGTCAAACCGGTTTCCGAACTGCCGAATCTGGTTTATTGCATCACGCTTATTCACCGAGGCCTCCGTGCAAATGACCGTCGCTCAGGGTCAGCATGCGGTACGAACGACGGGAAATCAGCCCGATGTCGTGCGTTGCCATCAATACTGTCACCCCAACGCGGTTAAATTCCTCAAACAGACGCAAAATCCCTTCTGACAGGGCGTCGTCCAGGTTACCGGTCGGTTCATCCGCCAGCAGTACCGCAGGTTTATTCACCACCGCACGGGCAATCCCCACACGCTGCTGTTCACCGCCAGACAGCTGGATCGGGAAGTTCTTCGCTTTGTCCAGCAGCCCGACTTTATCCAGCGCCGCAGAGACGCGACGGCGGATATCATCATAGCTGGCACCGGCAATAATCAGCGGAATGGCCACGTTATCGAAAACGGTGCGATCCATCAGCAGGTGGTGGTCCTGGAAAATCATGCCAATCTGACGACGCAGGAACGGCACCTCACGGTTTTTCAGACGGCTAATATCATGGCCGCTGAACCAGATTTTCCCGGCGCTCGGCCGCTCGATCCCACAGATAAGCTTGAGCAGGGTACTTTTCCCCGCGCCGGAATGGCCGGTCAGGAATGCCATCTCGCCTGGCTGCAGGTGGAATGTCACCCCCTGCAGCGCTTGTCTCCCACCGAGATAGGCCTTGCTGACGTGTTCAAAGCGAATCATTGTTAGTCCTCTCGGGCAAATAGTGCCTCAATAAAGTCGTCCGCTTTAAACGGACGTAAATCCTCAATACGCTCGCCCACACCGATGTAACGGATAGGAATATTGAACTGATCGGCCACGGAGAAGATCACCCCGCCTTTCGCGGTGCCGTCCAGTTTGGTCAGCGTGATCCCGGTCAGCCCTACCGCTTCATGGAACAGCTTCGCCTGGCTGATGGCGTTCTGTCCGGTGCTGGCATCAATGGTCAGCATAATTTCATGCGGTGCCTCTTCGTCCAGCTTCTTCATGACGCGGACGATTTTCTTCAGCTCTTCCATCAGGTGCGCTTTGTTCTGCAAACGCCCTGCAGTGTCGGCAATCAGCACATCCACGTTACGCGACTTCGCCGCCTGGATGGCGTCAAAGATAACGGAGGCGGAATCCGCACCGGTATGCTGTGCAATCACCGGGATGTTGTTACGCTGGCCCCAGACCTGCAGCTGCTCAACCGCCGCCGCACGGAAGGTATCACCTGCCGCCAGCATTACCGATTTGCCCTGCTGCTCAAACTGTCGCGCCAGCTTGCCGATGGTGGTGGTTTTCCCCACACCGTTCACGCCAACCATCAGAATAACAAATGGCGTTTTGCCTTCAATATTAAGCGGTTCGTCAACTTTTGCGAGGATTTCGCCCATCTCGTCTTTCAGCAGACCGTACAGCGCTTCGGCGTCACGCAGCGCCTTGCGGCTCGCCCCTTCGGTCAGACTGGCGATGATCTTACGGGTTGTTTCCACCCCAACGTCGGCGATCAGCAGTTGCTCTTCCAGCTCTTCAAAGAGATCGTCGTCGATCTTCTTGCCGCGGAACAGACTGATAAATCCGGAACCTAAGTTTTCTTTGGTTTTGAGCAGGCTACGCTTCAGGCGGGCGAAGAAACCTTCTTTGGTGGGTTTTTCCTGCTCCTGAGCAACCTCTTCACCCTGCTCTGGTTGCGCTTCCACCGGCACGACGATAACCGCTTCTTCCGCCGCGTCTGCCGCCAGCGCCTGGGCTTCCAGCTCTTCGTCGGTAAGCACTGGCTCGTCTTGTGCTTCTTCTTCCACCGCATCAACAATTTCGACGGTTTCTGCCTCGGCCTGCCACTCCTGCGCTGAAACCTCTTCGGCTTTCACCTCTTCCGGCAGCGGCAACGTTTCATGCTCGATAATCGCCTGCGGCGTATCGATAACGTCTTCTACCACAACGGGTTCTGGCTTCTCGCTTTCCTGAACCTGTTCGGTAACTTCCACCACCTCTTCAGCAAAGGCTTCGGTCTCTTCTTTGCTGTGCGCGTGCTCTTCCGCGTCGACAACGGCGGCAGTTTCTACCGGCGTTTCAGGCTGAGACTGCTCTTCAACGGCTTGTTGTTCTTCGGTTTTCTGCTCTGTTTCTTGCTCTTTTTCACCGAAGCCCAGCCAGGAAAAGAAGCCACGTTTTTTTTGTTTTGCCATCTGCGACTACACTCCTCGCGGCGCTATATACATGGAAGCTAAAAAAATGATGAAATAGTCTAACACTTTACTTAATTGACATCACCGCCCGCAATCGCAGGCCAATTGTTAACAGAGCTTTCCAGAGATGAAGAAACCCAACCGCGCCCCAGCCGGTCAAATTCGTATTATCGGCGGCCAGTGGCGAGGCCGGAAATTACCGGTGCCGGATAGCCCCGGACTACGCCCAACCACGGACCGCGTACGCGAAACGCTGTTTAACTGGCTGGCTCCCTCAATGGTGGATGCCCACTGCCTTGACTGCTTCGCGGGCAGCGGCGCGCTGGGTCTGGAGGCGCTGTCGCGCTATGCCGCCAGCGCCACGCTGCTGGAGATGGAGCGCGGCGTTGCGCAGACGTTGCAGCAAAATCTGGCAACGCTGAAAGCGACCAACGCCAAAGTAGTGAATACCAACACACTGAGCTTCCTCGCGCAAAAGGGCACGCCGCACAACGTGGTGTTTGTCGACCCGCCGTTCCGCAAGGGGCTGCTGGAGGAGACGTTATCCCTGCTGGAAAACAACGGCTGGCTGGCGGATGACGCGTTAATCTACGTCGAAAGCGAAGTCGAAAATGGTTTACCGCCGGTCCCGGTACACTGGGATCTGCACCGAGAAAAAGTGGCAGGTCAGGTCGCTTATCGTCTGTATCACCGTCAGGCACAAGGAGAATCCAATGCCAGTACTGATTAATGTGGGACGTTTGTTGATGCTGGGCGTCTGGGCATTTCTGCTCCTCAATCTGGTGCACCCGTTCCCGCGCCCGATGAACATCTTTGTGAACGTGGCCTTTATCTTTACCACCTTCATGCACGCCCTGCAGATGGTGATGCTGAAAAACGGCCTGCCAAAAGACGGTCCGCAGATGACCGGCTGGCAGCAGCTGCGCGTGTTTATTTTTGGCGTATTTGAACTGCTGGTGTGGATGAAGAAATTTAAGGCCCAGGCGAAGAAGTAAGGCGCCTCAAGCCTCAGCCTACCCCTCTCCCTGCGGGAGAGGGAACATTACCGATCTGGCGTAAACCCTTCAAACCGCGACCCTTTGTAACTCAGCATCCCTTTTTCTCCCACCGTCAGTTGATGGTACTGCTGCGCCTCCAGACGGTAGGTCATCTCCAGCCCGCCGGTTTCCGGCTTAAAGCTCGCTTCATAGCGCATGGTGGCTCCCGCCGGCGTAACCTGCTGCTGGCGCGAGCGTCGGTCATTGAGGGCTTTCTCGCGTTTATTGCTTACCACCACGCGTTTTTGCATCAACGGCGCGGCATCGTTGTCCGCCTTCTCACGGCGCTGCTGCACGAAACGAAAGGAGGCGGCAATGACGATAATCGCCACCACGATAACGAAAAAAAGCGGCATCTTGCTCATTCAAAAATCCCATCAGATTATACGGAATTCAGGATACCTTGCCTTCCCCGGCATTGCCAAACGCCTGCCCCCATCACTACACTGAATAAGAAACTGATTATTCAGACTCAACAGTTACAGGGAGTTAATATGCTTTGGTCATTTATCGCTGTCTGTTTTTCCGCATGGCTTTACGTCGATGCATCCTATCGCGGCCCTGCCTGGCAGCGATGGTTGTTTAAACCCGTCACGCTGTTGTTACTCCTGCTGCTTGCCTGGCAAGCGCCCATGTTTAACGCCGTCAGCTATCTGGTTCTTGCCGGTCTGTGTGCGTCCCTGATTGGTGATGCCTTAACCCTGCTGCCGCGACAGCGCCTGCTGTATGCCGTTGGGGCATTTTTCCTGTCGCATCTGCTTTATACCATTTACTTCGCCAGCCAGATGACGCTCTCCTTCTTCTGGCCGCTACCGCTGGTGCTGCTGGTCATTGGCGCGCTGTTGATCGCGGTGATCTGGACGCGTCTGGAAGAGATGCGCTTGCCTGTCTGCACGTTTATCGCCATGACGCTGGTGATGGTATGGCTGGCGGGTGAACTGTGGTTCTTCCGTCCGACGGCACCGGCAATGTCCGCGTTCTTTGGTGCCACGCTGCTGTTACTCGGGAATATCGTCTGGCTGGGCAGCCACTATCGTCGCCGCTTCCGTGCGGATAACGCGATTGCCGCCGCCTGCTACTTTGCCGGGCACTTCCTGATTGTGCGTTCGCTGTATATCTAAATAAGCCTTGACTCTGGAGTCGACTCCAGAGTGTATGCTGCGGTTAATGAGAAAATTATCATTACCGGAGACTGCCATGTCGACTCCAGAAACACCTAAAAAAGTTCCACAATTCTCGGCACTTAAGCTCAGCCCCGTTCCCGCGAAGGACGACTGCTGCTGCGACGGCGCATGCGAAACGCAAAACACGCCGCCGCTCCCGGAAAGCGCAAACTGCTACAGCTGGGTGGTCAACGGTATGGACTGCGCGGCCTGCGCCCGTAAAGTCGAAAACGCGGTAAAACAGGTCCCGGGCGTCAGCCACGTCCAGGTGCTCTTCGCCACCGAGAAGCTGCTGGTCAGCGCCGATAATGACATCAGCACGCTGGTTGAAGCCGCCGTCAGTAAGGCCGGTTACAGCCTGCGCAGCGAAACCGCACCTGTCGAAAAGACGTCAGCCCTGCGAGAAAACCTGCCCATTATCACCCTTATTATCATGATGGCCCTGAGCTGGGGTCTGGAGCAGTTTAACCACCCGTTCGGTAACCTGGCGTTCATCGCCACGACGCTTGTCGGACTGTTCCCGATTGCCCGTCAGGCCCTGCGGCTGATGAAAAGCGGAAGCTGGTTCGCCATCGAAACGCTGATGAGCGTGGCGGCGATCGGCGCGTTGTTTATTGGCGCGACGGCGGAAGCGGCCATGGTGCTGTTGCTGTTCTTAATTGGCGAGCGCCTTGAGGGCTGGGCGGCGAGTCGGGCACGGAAAGGGGTCAGCGCGCTGATGGCGCTGAAACCGGAAACCGCAACGCGGGTGACAGGCAGCGAACGCCAGACGGTGGCTATTAACACGCTGCGCCCGGGTGATGTGATTGAAGTCGCCGCCGGCGGGCGTCTGCCTGCGGACGGTGAACTGCTTACCGCCACGGCGAGTTTCGATGAAAGTGCCCTCACCGGCGAGTCGATTCCGGTTGAACGCTCAGCGGGCGAGAAAGTGCCTGCAGGCGCCACCAGCGTCGATCGTCTGGTACAACTCACGGTCCTCTCCGGACCGGGTGAGAGCGCCATCGACCGCATCCTGAAGCTGATTGAAGAGGCCGAGGAGCGTCGCGCACCCGTTGAGCGCTTTATCCATCGCTTCAGCCGGATCTACACCCCCGCCATCATGCTGGTCGCCCTGCTGGTGACAATTATTCCACCGTTATTCCTGGGCGCCGCCTGGGAAGGCTGGGTTTATAAAGGTCTGACGTTGCTGCTGATTGGTTGCCCGTGCGCGCTGGTGATCTCCACGCCGGCGGCCATTACCTCCGGTCTGGCGGCCGCGGCGCGTCGTGGAGCGCTGATTAAAGGTGGCGCGGCGCTGGAGCAGCTGAGCCAGGTGCAACATATCGCCTTCGATAAAACCGGTACGCTGACGGTGGGTAAACCGCAGGTCACGGGCATTTATCCTCAGGAGGTCAGTGAAAATACGCTGCTCGCCCTGGCCGCTGCCGTCGAACAAGGCTCCACCCACCCGCTGGCACAGGCGATAGTCCGCGAGGCGCAGTCGCGTGGGCTGGACATCCCTGCCGCCACCGCACAGCGGGCGCTGGTCGGGTCCGGGATTGAAGCCGACGTTGAAGGGAATAACGTCCTGATCGTTGCCGCGAATACGTTTCCGGCGGCCGGGCTGAGCCAGCAAGTCCAGGCGCTGGAACAGGCCGGGCAAACCGTGGTGATGGTGGTGCAAAACGGCGTGGCGATAGGGATGCTGGCACTGCGTGACACCCTGCGTGACGATGCAAAAGACGCCGTCGCCGCGCTGCATCAACTGGGCGTGCAGGGGGTGATCCTCACCGGGGATAACCCGCGAGCCGCGGCAGCGATTGCCGGTGAGCTGGGGCTGGCGTTTAAAGCCGGGTTATTGCCTGCGGATAAAGTGCGCGCCGTAACGGAACTGAACAACCATGCACCGCTGGCAATGGTGGGTGACGGCATCAACGATGCCCCGGCGATGAAAGCCGCCACCATTGGCATTGCAATGGGCAGCGGCACCGACGTGGCGCTGGAAACCGCCGACGCAGCACTCACCCATAACCGCCTGACCGGGCTGGCGCAGATGATTGCTCTGGCGCGCGCCACGCGGGCCAATATCCGTCAGAACATCGGGATTGCGCTGGGCCTGAAGGGGATTTTCCTGGTCACCACGCTGCTCGGTATAACCGGCCTGTGGCTGGCGGTACTGGCGGATACCGGTGCGACGGTACTGGTGACGGCGAACGCGCTCCGCTTATTACGTCGACAATAACACGAGATGCCCTCTCCCACCGGGAGAGGGCGGAAAACGGCGTCACTGCATCCCTAACACGCGCGGCAGCCACAGCGAGATGGCCGGGATGTACGTCACCATCGCCAGCACCACCAGCAGCATGCCGTAAAACGGCAGCATGGCGCGAACCACATGCTCGATTTTCTGTTTACTTACCGCGCTCGCCACAAACAGCACCGAACCGACCGGCGGCGTAATCAGCCCGATCCCCAGGTTCACCATCATGATCATCCCAAAATGCACCGGATCGATGCCCAGCGAATTGGTTACCGGCAACAGCACTGGCGTCAGGATCAGGATGATCGGTGCCATGTCCATTAACGTGCCGATCAGCAGCAGCATGATGTTGAGATACATCAGGATCACGTACTTGTTATCGGAGAGCGAGGTGAAGAACTCGGTGATACGGCTCGGGAGCTGCATGTAGGTCATCACCGCGCCAAACGCCGCCGCAAAGCCAATCAGTATCATCACGATGGTGACGGTTTTCACCGTCCTGCACATCAGCTTCGGCAGCTCGTTCCACTTGTAGTCCCGGTAGATAAACATGGTGACAAAGAACGCCCACAGACAGGCCACAGCAGCGGATTCCGTTGCGGTAAATATCCCGGACAGTATCCCGCCGAGAATAATCACTACAGTCATCAGCCCCCACAGCGCGTCCAGCGTGATTTTCAGCGCCTGCTTAAAGGGAATTTTTTCCCCTTTCGGGTAGCCACGTTTGCGGGCAAAGCCCAGACACATTGCCATCAGGCTTACGCCGAGCAGCAGCCCTGGCAGCACCCCCGCGATAAACAGCGTCGCGATAGAGACCGTTCCGCCTGCCGCGAGGGAATAAATTACCGAGTTGTGGCTGGGCGGGATCAAAATCGCCTGTACCGATCCGCTGGCGGTCACCGCCGCCGCATACTCGCGCGGATAGCCCTTCTTCTCCATCTCCGGGATCATTACGCTGCCAATGGAGGCCGTATCCGCCACCGACGAGCCGGAAATCGCGCCGAAGAACGTGGAGGCCACAATATTCACCAGCGACAGCCCACCGCGAATAAAGCCAACAAACACGTAGGCGAAATTGACCAGCCGTCGGGCAATCCCCCCTTCCGCCATAATCGCACCCGCGAGAATAAAGAAGGGGATCGCCAGCAGCGTGAATTTATTCACCCCGCTGGTTATCTGAATCATCAGCGCCTCGAGGGGTAAATCTATCCACAACGCGCCCGCGACGGCGCTTAGCCCGACGGCAAAGGCCACCGGCATCCCCAGCGCCAGCAAAATGGCGAGGGTGAATAACAAAACGAATGCATCCATTGTTCACCCCTTAACTGTGGTTGCCGATCAGCACGACGGGACGGTTTTCCTGCGAGCCAAACAGCAGGCGCTCAATCACAAACAGGATCAGAACGGCAGAGCCCACCGGCAGCGGCAGATAGCTCTCGCCGGAGGTCAGGACCGGAAATTCGGCGACCGGTTGCTCCCAGAGTTCGACGCACAGCCAGTAGCTGTACCAGAACATCAGGCCAGCGATCAGCAGCATCAGCAGATCAACGGCCCGTGCGCAGACGGTTTTTAACGGCCCGGGCAGCCGGTCGGTGAGCATATTCACCGCAATGTGCGAACCGGCACGGTAGCTGACCGCCGCGCCGATAAAGGTGAAGGTCACCATGCAGATGATGGCAACCGGCTCCGGCCAGGATTCACCGCGGTTAAGCACATAGCGCGAAAAAATGCCGATGGGGATCACAATCGTCATCACCAGCAGCGAAATGCCCGCCACGGCCATCGCCAGCAGGTAGAGACGGTCCATCCACTTCAGATAGAGTTCGGACATACGTACTCCGGTTACTTGACGTCAGCGATGGCTTTCATCAGATCCTGATGCTTTTCGCCATACTGGGCGCGCACCGGCTCTGTGGCTTTGATAAATACCGTTTTGTCGATCTCGTGGAACTGCACCCCGCCAGCCTTCATTTTTTCCAGCGCCTGGGCGTTATAGGCTTCCCACAACTTACGTTGTTCAAACTGGGCTTCACGGGCCAGGGTCAGGATCTTTTTCTGCTCGTCGGCGCTGAGTTTGTCCCACTTCACTTTTGAGTAGAGCAGCATTTCCGGGGTGATAAAGTGGCCGCTGAGGGTGTAGTTTTTGGCGACCGGCATATAGTTATGCGCGACATAGGTCGGTGGATTATTCTCCGCGCCGTCAATCACGCCGGTTTGCATCCCGCTGTAAACTTCGCTCACCCCCATTGCCACCGCGTTAGCGCCCATATCTTTCAGCGTCGCCAGCGCCACCGGACTGCCCTGAACGCGGATTTTCTTCCCTTTCAGATCGTCGGGTTTAACAATCGGATCTTTGGTGATCAGGTTGCGGGTGCCGGAGTCCATCCAGCCGAGGAACACCAGTCGTGATTTCGGGTTGGCGGTCAGCTTATCGCCAATTTGCTTGCCGATATCCCCGTCGATCACTTTGTGCATGTGGTCTTCATCGCGGAAAACGTAGGGCAGTGTGAAGACTTCGATATCGGGCAGGATGGCCGCCACCGGCGCCATCGAGACGCGGATCATATCGATCGCCCCCATCTGCGCCTGCTCAATCATCTGTTTTTCATCCCCCAGCACGCCGCCGGGGAAGACCTTAATCTCCAGCTTGCCGTCGGTTTGTTGTTTGAGTTTTTCACCCATTTGCTGAACCGCCACCACGTTCGGGTAGCCTTCAGGGTGCACATCGGCGGCTTTGATGGTTTGCGCAGCGACGGAGCAGGCAAAAGCGGAGAGGCACAGGGCAGCCAGTAACGGCTTGAGGGTCGTTTTCATCGGGTCAACTCCAGGGTAGTGAGATAAGCGTTAAAACAGTGTTTTATTTTTTTACGCTTAAAAACTAGACTACGGCCGGAAAAGCGGAGGTGAAGCGCCTCACAAAAGCGTGAAATTTTGAAACGATGGTTTAGAAAGGTTTTCTCCCTCTCCTTGTGGGAGAGGGTCGGGGTGAGGCCATCAGGCCGCACTTACCCCTTACGGATCACATACCGGTACGGCAGCGTTTCGGTCTGCTGTGCCACCAGCTCATGTTCCATAAAGGTACAAAAACCGGGAATGTCGCGGGTGGTGGCGGGGTCGTCGGCGATGATCAGCAGCGTCTCACCGGTCTGCATGTTGCGCACGGTTTTACGTACCATCATTACCGGCTCCGGGCAGCGAAGGCCCTGAGCATCAAGGGTGTGGTCTGGGCTGGAAAACAGATCGGTCATGTTCTTCTCGGTCAGGTAAAAACGGCTGTAGTTTACGCCCCATCGTCGGCAATGCAACCAGGTTAACGATTGCGTAAAAACTAACCATTGCAATGTCCGGCCAAAGCAGTATCATGCTGCGGTTTTTATTGGGTTCCCTCACCCCAACGTATAAAAAGGTTACAACATGATGCAGTTTTCTGATTCACAGCGCGTTAAAGCGTTGTTCTGGCTTTCGCTTTTTCATTTGCTGGTGATTACCTCCAGCAACTATCTGGTGCAACTCCCGATCTCCATCTTTGGTTTTCATACCACGTGGGGCGCGTTCAGTTTCCCGTTTATTTTTCTCGCCACTGATTTGACCGTGCGTATTTTCGGCGCACCGCTGGCTCGCCGCATTATTTTTGCGGTCATGCTGCCGGCGCTGTTCATTTCGTACGTGATCTCTTCCCTGTTTTATATGGGAAGCTGGCAGGGGTTCGAGGCGTTAACGCACTTCAACCTGTTTGTCGCCCGTATCGCCTCCGCCAGCTTTATGGCCTACGCGCTGGGGCAGATCCTCGACGTTCACGTGTTTAACCGCCTGCGTCAAAATCATCGCTGGTGGATGGCACCCACGGCGTCCACGCTGTTCGGCAACGTCAGCGACACGCTGGCCTTCTTCTTTATCGCATTCTGGCGTAGCCCGGACGCATTTATGGCCCAGCACTGGATGGAAATCGCCCTTGTGGACTACTGCTTCAAGGTGCTTATCAGCATTGTGTTCTTCCTGCCGATGTACGGCGTCCTGCTGAATATGCTGCTGAAAAGACTCGCAGATAAATCTGAAATCACAGCATTGCAGGCTGGTTAAGGGTTCGCTTTATCAGTTGTGATAAGATGAGCCAATCAGCCGTTATGGCCGTTTATCGAAAGGAAGAAGTTAATGCGCAATCTGGTTAAATATGTCGGGATTGGCCTGCTGGTTGTGGGCCTTGCAGCCTGTGATAATAGCGACACGAAAACGCCTGCTCAGGGCGCGTCTGCAGAGAGCAACGCCACCGGTCAGCCGGTGAGTCTGCTGGACGGTAAACTCAGTTTCTCTCTGCCGGCAGATATGACTGACCAGAGCGGCAAGCTGGGTACCCAGGCGAACAATATGCACGTTTACTCCGATGCAACCGGGCAGAAAGCCGTTATTGTGATTGTGGGCGACGACACCAGCGAAGACCTGGCCGTCATGACCAAACGTCTGGAAGATCAGCAGCGCAGCCGCGATCCGCAGCTGCAGGTCGTGACCAATAAATCTATCGAACTGAAAGGCCATACGCTGCAACAGCTGGACAGCATCATCTCAGCAAAAGGCCAGACCGCTTACTCTTCCGTGGTGCTTGGTAAGGTCGATAATAAACTGCTGACCCTGCAGATCACCCTGCCGGCGGAAAATCAGCAGAAAGCGCAGACGGCTGCTGAAAACATCATTAACACCATCGTGATCCAGTAATTCTTCACGATGATGACGTGGCCTCCGGTGCCTGCACCGGGGGCCATTTTTTTAGCCGCCATGTCAGCATCAATGCGATAACCACCAGACCCGCCGCGGCAAGATAGATTACCGGTACCCCTGCCCACGCCATCACCAGCCCCGCCAGCGGCCCGGTAATGCCCAGCGACATGTCCATAAACACCGTGTAGGTCGCCAGCGCCGACCCCTGGTTCTGCTGCGGCACGGCTTTTACCGCGACCACGCCGAGTGCCGGGAAGACCAGCGAAAAGCCAGCGCCGGCGAGGAAAACGCCCATTTTCGCCATCCACGGTGCGGTGGCAATCCCGGTCAACACCAGCCCGACAATCTCTACCGCAAAGCAGATCAACGCCACATTCAGTCCCCCCAGACGGTTGATACCGTTCGGGAAGAGCAAACGCGCGCCGACAAACGCACAGCTAAACAGCGTCAGGGCAAAGGCTGCGCCATCCCAGTCTTTGGCGTCATAGAAGAGAGTGATGAACGTGGCGATCACGCCGAAGCCGGTGGTTGCCAGCGCCAGCGCCATACCATAAGGCCAGACGCGCCCCAGCACCGCCCTGAACGGCAGTGGCTTGCCTTTGCTGGCCTTCACCTTCGGGCGCGGCAGGGCAAACAGAATCGCGAGCAGCGCGACGACCATAATGGTGATAGCCAGCCCGGATAGCCCACCATAGGCATAACAGATCACCCCCAGCGGTGCGCCCAGCGCCATTGCGCCGTAGGTGACGATACCGTTCCACGAGATCACCCGGCCAATATGGGACGCCCCCACCACACCCACACCCCACAGCGTCGAACCGGTACCCGCCAGACTTTGTCCGATACCCAGAATCACTCGCCCCAGACAGAGCAGCGCCAGGCTGACCAGCGGCCAGTGGCTGGTGGTGGCGGCCAGCAGGTAGCCCAGACCACTCAGAAAACAGCCGCAGAGCCCCACAATGACGATGCGCTTTGGCCCAAACAGATCCGCATAGCGCCCGGCATGCGGGCGGCTCAGGAGCGTGGCGAAATACTGCAGGCTGATGACCAGCCCCGCCCAGAATGCGCTAAAACCCATGACGTCATGGACATAGCCCGGCAACACCGCCAGCGGCAGGCCAATCGTCAGATAACTGGCGAAGTTAAAAATCACAACGGAAACAATGCGCAGATCGAGGCGCAATCCGCTCAGCGCCGGTTCGGCGGTATGCTCTGGCATGGGGTTTAACCTGAATTTTTACAACAGTGTTTCACTATTACCACGGCAGGATAAGAAAATCAGCACTGACTTTCAGATTATCGGCTCCAGACGAAGCGGCCCCCGGGCACTACACTTAACGGGCTATCACATTAAGGAACCCGCATGATACCGAACCAGTCCGACAAAGCAGGACTTCACATCTTATTAAAACTCGCCTGCCTGGTGGTTATCCTCGCAGGTATCCATGCTGCCGCTGACATCATTGTCCAGCTCCTGCTGGCGCTCTTTTTTGCCATTGTGCTTAATCCGCTGGTGACCTGGTTTTTGCGCCGGGGCATCAGCCGTCCGGTGGCCATTACTATCGTGGTCATCGTGATGATGATTGCCCTGACAGCGCTTTTCGGCGTGCTGGCGGCGTCGCTCAGTGAATTCTCCACCATGCTCCCGCAGTACAACAAAGAGCTGACGCGTAAGATCGTTTCGCTTCAGGAGATGATGCCTTTTCTTAACCTGCATATCTCACCCGAGCGGATGTTACGCCGCATGGATTCAGAGAAGGTCATGACCTACGCCACTACCCTGATGACCGGCCTTTCCGGCGCGATGGCCAGCATCCTGCTGCTGGTGATGACGGTGGTGTTTATGCTGTTCGAGGTCCGCCATGTTCCTTATAAGCTGCGCTTTGCGCTGAATAACCCGCAAATTCATATTGCGGGTTTACACCGGGCCCTGAAGGGCGTGTCCAAATATCTGGCCCTGAAAACGCTGTTAAGCGTCTGGACCGGGGTGATTGTCTGGCTGGGACTGATGCTGATGGGCGTGCAGTTCGCGCTGATGTGGGGCGTACTGGCGTTTTTGCTGAACTACGTACCCAACATCGGCGCGGTGCTTTCCGCTGTGCCGCCGATGATTCAGGCGTTTCTGTTCAATGGCTTTTACGAATGCATGCTGGTGGGGGCGCTGTTCCTGGTCGTGCATATGGTGCTGGGCAATATCCTTGAGCCGCGCATGATGGGCCACCGTCTCGGAATGTCGACGCTGGTGGTGTTCTTGTCGTTGCTGATCTGGGGATGGCTGCTGGGACCGGTCGGGATGTTACTGTCAGTCCCGCTGACCAGCGTGTGTAAGATCTGGATGGAAACCACCAAAGGTGGCAGCAAACTGGCGATCCTGTTGGGTCCCGGGCGACCGAAAAGCCGATTGCCGGGATAACGGGTCCCACAACGCGTAACAGTGCAACACACCGAAAATTACCGCGACGCTCACCGCGCGGTAATTTTCATTTTCGGTAAGGAGGATTTCGCGTTATTTATCTTGCCCTAATAAATGAATCGTCATGCAAATATTTATTTAACGCAAATTACATGACATATAATTCTCACCCTTTCGTTTCAATGCATTACACCTCCCCTCGCGTAAAATAAATACCCACTTTTATATCGACAAAAATTATCCTCATTAGCGATAATACTCCGCCAAAATATAATTTTTTAAAATTACTGATTTAAATTGTTATTATTGATACGGAGTTGTTGATGAAAAAGATCATTAAATGGTTTGCTGCTGTTGCTGTCGTCGGCGCACTGGTCGGTTGCGCGCGTACCGCCCCAATCGATCAGGTTCACGCTACTGTCAGTACAGGCCACACCGCTGAGCAGGTGAAAACCGCCATTCTGAAAGCAGGCCAGAAGCGCGACTGGATCATGAGCGAAGCGGGCCCGGGCGTAATTAAAGGCCGTCTGCAGGCACGCGACCATTCGGTCGAAATCCGTATTCCTTATTCTGCGACAAGCTATTCAATTAATTACGAAAGCAGTATGAACCTGAAAGCCGCCGACGGTAAAATCCACAAGAACTATAACCGCTGGGTGCATAACCTCGACCACGATATTCAGATGAACCTCTCTGCAGGCGCCGCGCTGTAATATTTTCCTCATGTCGGGCCGACATGGCCCGATAACGTTTTTCTCGGCCTCATAAGGTTACGCACGCATGTACGAAAAGGACATCCTCAACGCGCTGGATGCCATTACCGAAGCGCAACGCATCGCTTTTGCGCCGATGCTGTTTCAGACCGCGCGTTGTCTGCGTAATTCGGGCGTGCTTTCCTGGCTGGATAAAAAAGGGAAAGCAGGGGCAAGTCTCGAGGAAATAACCGAAAACAGTACCCTGAGCAGTTATAGCGTAAGCGTATTGCTGGATATGGGATTAAGCGGACGGATCGTTACCTGTAAAGAAGGGCGCTATTTCCTGGCAAAGGTGGGCCATTTCTTATTGCATGACACCATGACTCGCGTGAATATGGATTTCACGCAAGATGTTTGTTACCAGGGGTTATTCCATCTGGCCGATGCCCTGCAGGAAGAAAAACCGGCGGGATTATCCGTGTTTGGCAACTGGCCAACCATCTATCCGGCATTATCACAATTACCCGCGCAGGCAAAAGAGAGCTGGTTCGCTTTTGATCATTACTATTCTGATGCCGCTTTCGACGCGGCGCTGCCATATATATTCGCAAGCTCGCCGACAAAATTGTACGATGTGGGCGGAAATACGGGTAAATGGGCGTTACGCTGCTGCCGCTATGACGACAATGTTGCCGTGACGATCCTTGACCTGCCACAGCAGATAACGCTGGCGCAGGAAAACATCGAAAAAGCAGGTTTATCTCATCGCATTGGCTTCCATGCTGTCGATATGCTTAGTCATGCGACATTGCCGGGTGAAGCCGATATCTGGTGGATGAGCCAGTTCCTGGATTGTTTCTCTCCGGACCAGATTGTCGCCATGTTGACTCGCGTTGCACAGGTTATGAAGCCCGGCGCGCGACTGTGCATCATGGAACTGTTCTGGGATGCCCAAAAATTTGAAGCCGCCTCATTCAGCCTGAATGCTACCTCGCTTTATTTCACCTGTATGGCGAACGGCAACAGCCGGTTTTACAGTGTAGAGAAATTTTATCACTACCTGGAGCGGGCCGGTTTCCACGTAGAACAGCGGCTGGACAACCTTGGGGTAGGTCATACCCTATTGATTTGTCAAAAAATTGAACAATAGAGCAGTTGAACTGCCCGGCAGGCTTGCCTGTCTTTTAATGATGGTTTTCCGCGGACGCGCGTAGATGAAATTTTCACTGAACATAATTGACTGGCAGGCAAGAGCACCAGGCCTGAGCGATGCCGCAGAGTGGCAGGCGTGGTCACGCCAGCACCTTACCCTCGACCCGGCTGCGCCGCTGCCTAAGCTTACCGAACTGCCGATGATGACCGCGCGCCGCCTCAACTCGGGCAGTAAGCTGGCGGTAGACCTTGGACTCACCCTGCTTCGCCGCCACGCGATTGATGCCGTTGTCTATTCCAGCCGTCATGGCGAACTGGAGCGTAATTTCCGCATCCTGCACTCCCTGGCGACCGGTCAGGCCGTCTCGCCGACAGACTTTGCCATGTCCGTGCACAATTCGGCGGTGGGCAACCTGACGATCACTGCGCGACACCCCATCGTCTCGTCATCTGTTTCTGCCGGGCTGGACACCTTCCAGCAGGCATTATGTGAAGTGTTGAGCCTGCTTCAGGCGGGCTATTCCCGCGTCTTGCTGGTCGATTTTGACGGTGCCCTGCCCGATTTTTATCATCCGGGTTTACCGCCGCAGATGCCCACCTGGCCCTACGCGCTGGCCCTGGTGATTGAAGCCGGGAGCACACTGCAGTGCGAAACCCGCAGCGGCAGCACGGGTGAAGAACCTCCCCTGCCGCAGAGCCTGATGTTCCTGCAACGTTACCTCCGCGATGAACGACAGTTTGTGGTTTCAGGCGAACGTCTGCTGTGGCAATGGACACGCGAATGAGCCGCCTGACTGCCCGTATCAACTGGTTATGGCGTCTCATGATGACCGGCTTCTGCTTCGTGCTGTTTGGCACGGGCGGGCTGTTGCTGTCGCTGGTGTGGTTCAATCTGCTGTTGCTGGTTCAGCGCGACCGCGCCAGACGCCGCCGCCTGGCGCGTCGCAGTATCGCGGCCAGCTTCCGCTTTTTCTTACATGTCGCCCGTGGCACCGGGGTACTGGACTATCGCATTCACAATCTTGACGCCCTTCGCGGGGATCGCGGTTGTCTGGTGGTGGCCAATCACCCGACGCTGATTGATTACGTGATCCTGGCGTCCGTCATGCCCGAAACCGACTGTCTGGTGAAAGGTGCGTTGCTCCGCAACCCCTTTGTCAGCGGCGTCATTCGCGCAGCGGATTACCTGATTAACAGCGAAGCGGAAACGCTCCTCAGTGCAAGCCAGCAGCGTCTGGCCCAGGGCGACACGCTGTTAATCTTTCCGGAGGGCACACGAACCCGGTCGGGAGAGGCAATCTCCCTCCAGCGCGGCGCGGCAAATATTGCCGTGCGCTGCCACAGCGACCTGCGCATCGTGGTGATCCACTGCAGCGAACCTCTGCTGGATAAAAAAAGTCACTGGTACGACGTACCGCCCGTAAAACCTGTTTTCACCGTAGATGTTCGCGATCGCGTGAATATCGACGCTTTTTACGATGCAAAGACACAAGAACCGGCACTGGCGGCAAGGCAGTTAAACCGGCATCTGCAGCATCGATTAACATCAGGCCTTCAATCTTTGTCAGGAATTAATGATGCAAGCGCTTCATCTTGAAATTAAAAATCTCATCATCACCACGCTGAATCTGGACGAGCTTACCGCCGAGGATATCGATACCGATGCTGCGCTGTTTGGTGATGGACTGGGTCTCGACTCTATCGACGCCCTGGAACTTGGCCTGGCCGTGAAAAACCAGTATGGCGTAGTGCTGTCTGCCGAAAGCGAAGAGATGCGTCAGCACTTCTTTTCCGTCGCCACGCTGGCTTCTTTTATCAACGCTCAACGCGCCTGAGATGTGATCCGTTATGACTGAACAAGAAACCATTTATCAGGAAGTCTGCGAACTCCTGGCTACGCTGTTTGAACTCGACCCACAGGAAATCACGCCTGAGGCTCGCCTGTACGAAGATCTGGATCTGGACAGTATCGATGCAGTGGACATGATTGTTCACCTGCAGAAGAAAACGGGGACGAAAATCAAACCGGAAACCTTCAAATCTGTCCGTACCGTGCAGGATGTGGTTGACGCTGTCGCTCAGCTTTTGCGCGACGAGTAAACCACCGTGCCTGGAGGACGAGCGTTTCCGGCGATCCCACTCCTGACGGGAGTCGTGTTGCTGGCGTGGCCATTCCTGATTGGATTGGGGCTGACGCACAACGGTCTGCACTGGCTGTTGCCGCTGATGGCCCTGGTGCTGGTGCTGCGTCTGCATCAGGCGCGGCGAAACGCAGGCCCGATGCGGTATGTGGTGCAGTGCATTGCGCTGGCAGGCCTGGCGCTCTGCGCGGCGAGCTATCTGCTGAAAGCGCATCAGTGGCTGCTGCTCTATCCGGTGGTGGTTAATCTCGTGATGCTGGCCGTGTTTGGCGGCTCACTGTGGACAACCATGCCGCTGGTTGAACGGCTGGCACGTCTGCGTGAACCGAATTTGCCTCCGGCGGGTGTGCGATATACCCGTAAGGTGACGCTGGTGTGGTGCGGGTTTTTCCTCGGTAACGGTGCGATAGCCCTGTTTACCGTGCTACACGGCGATATGCATGTCTGGACAGTGTGGAACGGTATGGTGGCTTATTTTCTGATGGGCACGCTGATGGCGACAGAGTGGCTGGTGCGTCAACGGGTGATGAAAAAAGAGAAGCTCGATGAATAAACCCCTCCCGCTGGGCCAGTGGTTAAATGCTCCACGCCCTGACGACATGCCGATCGCCTGGTTTGACGATCGCACCTGGACGCTGGGTGAGTTGCGCCACGATGTCACCTTGCTGGTAGAAGCATTGCGACAGCAGGAGGGTGAACGCTGGGCGCTGTGCTTTGAAAACAGCTACCTGTTTATTGTTGCGCTGCTGGCCTCACTGCATGCCGGTAAAACCCCGGTCATTCCAGGCCATAGCCGGGTCTCTCTGCTCGACGAACAGCAGTCGCTGTTTAGCGGTGTCCTGAGCGATCAGACGCTGGATATTCAGGGAAAGGTCATTGTGGTGACCTCCTCCCCCCAGACCGCGCGCCAATGGGCACCGTTGCCCGTCATTGACGACGCGCGCTTTGTTGAGCTTTTTACCTCGGGCTCCACGGGCACCCCACGCCGGGTCATTAAGCACATCACCAGCCTGGACCGTGAAGCATGCCTGCTGGCGAACCGTTTTGGCGAACGCCTGGCGGGCTGCAGCATTGTGGCCTCGGTCGTACCACAACATCTCTATGGCCTGACGTTCCGCATCATGTTGCCAATGGCGATGGGGCTTCCGCTGCACGCCGCCATGCTTTATTACGCTGAGCAGCTGGCGGCACTCCCTCACGACAGGCAGTACCTTTTTATCAGCAGTCCGGCGTTCCTGAAACGGCTGGATACCGAGCTGACTGCCCCTCCCGTCGTGATGCTGATCTCCGCTGGGGGAATGCTGCCCTGGTGCGATGTCACGGAGACCCATGGCTGGCTTAACGTCTGGCCGGATGAAATCTATGGCAGCACCGAAACCGGGATCCTCGCCTGGCGGCACCGTCAGGCGGACAGCGTACCCTGGTTCGCCTTCCCCGGCGTGGTGTTCCACAGTGAAGGGGAAATCTGCCGCGTGACCTCCCCGCTCATTCACGAAGCCGCAGGGTTAGAGCTGGACGATATCCTGCACTTCGACAGTAACGGTTTTTTTAGCATTGCCGGACGTCGTGGTCGGGTGGTCAAAATCGAAGAAAAGCGTATCTCACTGAACGAGATTGAACGTCGCCTGCTGGAGCTTGAGGGCATATGTGAAGCCGCAGCATTACCGGTTACCCGCGGAGGTCGTCAGGGTATAGGTGTCCTGCTGGTTCTGGATGAGAAGACCCGTCAGCGCTGGCATCAGCAGGGCAAAAAAACGCAGGAACTGGCCTGGCGCCGCGCCCTGCGGCCCTGGCTTGAGCCGGTCGCCGTCCCCCGCTACTGGCGCATTATCGATGAGATGCCGGTAAACAGTATGAACAAGCGTGTCTATGCGCAGTTACAGGAGTTGTTTCATGAAAATTCATGAAATCGAACGCCACCAGGCACAGCCGCAGCACCTGGAAATCGTTTTGCATCTTGACCCCTCCCTGTTCTGGTTCCAGGGGCATTTTGCCGTACAGCCGTTGCTGCCAGGTGTGGCACAGATTGACTGGGTCATGCACTACGCCACCACGCTGCTGGCACCGGGTTACCGTTTTCACAGCATCCAAAATGTGAAATTCCAGGCCCCTCTGCTGCCAGATACCACGGTCACGCTGGTCCTTAACTGGCATGCTGAACGTCAGATACTGACCTTCAGCTACCAGCGCCATGCCGGTGACGATCGCCATACTGCCAGCAGCGGGAAGATTCGCCTGTGTCAGTAACCTTCCGCCCCTGCGTGCTGATCCCGTGCTACAACCATGGCGCGATGATGGCAAAGGTACTGTCGCGGCTGGCGCCGTTCGGCTTGCCCTGCCTGGTGGTCGATGACGGAAGTGACGAGCAGACGCGCCGTATTCTGGAGCGTCTGGCCGCCGGGCAGCCCCAGGTTACGCTGGTACGTCTGGCGCAAAACGCAGGTAAAGGTGCCGCGGTCATTAAGGGGCTGGAAGAGTCGGCCCGCGCGGGCTATACCCACGCCGTACAGGTGGATGCCGACGGCCAGCATGCTATTGAGGATATCCCCAAAATGCTGGCTCTGGCTGAGCGTCACCCGGAGGCGCTGATATCTGGCCAGCCCATTTACGATGATTCCATTCCGCGCTCCCGCCTCTACGGTCGCTGGATAACGCACGTCTGGGTATGGATTGAAACCCTGTCCCTGCAACTTAAAGACAGCATGTGCGGTTTTCGGGTCTACCCGGTCTCGCCCACGCTGCAGCTGGCCGCACGCGTATCGCTTGGTAAACGTATGGACTTTGACACCGAAGTGATGGTCCGTCTCTACTGGCAGGGCAATACCAGCTATTTTCTGCCGACCCGCGTTACCTATCCGCCGGACGGGTTATCTCATTTCGACGCGCTCAAAGACAACGTGCGGATCTCGCTGATGCACACCCGGCTGTTCTTCGGCATGCTGCCCCGCATTCCCGCCCTGCTGTTTCGTCGTCGCCGCCAGCACTGGGCGCAGCAGGACGAGGTGAAAGGCCTGTGGGGAATGCGCCTGATGCTGCGCGTCTGGCAGCTGTTTGGCCGCCGGGCCTTTACCGTGCTGCTGTGGCCGGTTATCGCGGTGTACTGGCTTACGGCCCGACCGGCGCGACAGGCTTCACAGCAGTGGACAGCACGAGTGAAGCAGGTGCTGACGCAGCGGAACATGCCTGTTCCGCCACGCCTTAACAGCTTTTTCCATTTTATGCGCTTCGGTAACGCCATGCTGGATAAAGTCGCCAGCTGGCGCGGCGAACTGAAGTTTCATCGTGACGTGGTCTTTGCTCCCGGTGCATATGACGTGCTGGATGCTGACGCATCGCAAGGCAAACTGCTGCTCGCATCGCATCTTGGCGATGTGGAAGCCTGCCGGGCACTGGCTCAGCTGGAAGGCAGCAAAGTCATCAACGCGCTGGTCTTTAGCGATAACGCGCAGCGCTTTAAACAGATCATGACCGAGATGGCACCCCAGGCGGGGGTTAACCTGATGCCCGTGACGGACATTGGGCCGGATACCGCTATCGCCATCAAAGAGAAGCTTGAGCGCGGTGAATGGGTCGCCATTGTGGGCGATCGCATAGCGGTCACGCCACAGCGCGGCGGCGACTGGCGGGTGATCTGGAGTTCGTTTATGGGACAGCCCGCCCCGTTCCCGCAAGGGCCGTTTATCCTCGCCTCCATTCTGCGCTGCCCGGTGGTGCTGATTTACGCCCTGCGTCAGCAGGGTGCGCTCACGATACACTGCGAACCGTTTGCCGACCCGCTGCTTCTGCCACGCGGGGAGCGCCAGCAGGCGCTGCAACAGGCCGTCGATCGCTATGCACAGCGGCTTGAGCATTACGCCTTAATGTCACCGCTCGACTGGTTTAATTTTTTCGATTTCTGGCACCTGCCGGATGCCAAAGAGAAGGAGTAAAGGGTGCTGACCGATCCCCGCTTTACGACCGAAGTAGAAATCACCGTTCCGTTCCACGATGTCGATATGATGGGCGTGGTCTGGCACGGCAACTATTTTCGCTACTTTGAGATTGCCCGCGAGGCGCTGCTCAACCAGTTTAACTACGGCTATCGCCAGATGAAGGCGTCAGGCTATGTCTGGCCGGTAGTCGATACCCGGGTGAAATACCGCGATGCGGTGACCTTTGAGCAGCGCATCCGTGTGCGCGCGCACATCGAAGAGTATGAAAACCGTCTGCGCATCGCCTATCAAATTTTCGACGCGCAAACCGGTAAACGCACCACCACCGGCTATACCATCCAGGTGGCCGTCGAAGAAGCCAGCCATGAAATGTGCTTTGTCAGCCCGGCTATATTGTTTGAACGAATGGGAGTTACGCCATGAAATGGTTGCCTGTGCTGGCACTGATGATCAGCCCGCTGGTGAGCGCCGTGACGCTGGATGAGCTGCAGCAGCGGTTTACCGGGCAACCTGTCGTGCGTGCGCATTTCGAACAGGTCCGGACGATTAAGGATCTGCCGCAGCCGCTGCGCTCGCAGGGCGAAATGTTGATCGCACGCGACAGCGGCCTGCTGTGGGATCAAAAAGCGCCTTTCCCCATGACGTTGTTGCTGGATGATAAACGGATGATCCAGACGATCAACGGCCAGCCTCCGCAGACCATTACCGCCGACAATAATCCGCAGATGTTCCAGTTCAACCACCTGCTGCGGGCGCTGTTCCAGGCCGACCGCAAGGTGCTGGAAGAGAACTTCCGCATCGATTTTCGCGATCTCGGCGAAGGCCGCTGGTCGCTGGTGCTGACCCCCACAACGACACCGCTGGACAAAATTTTCGCTACCCTCGATCTGGGCGGCGCGACCTACCTTGAGACGATTCGCCTCAACGATAAGCAGGGCGACCGTACCGATATCGTCCTTTCCCGCCACACACTGACGCCCGCCAGACTGACCGATGACGAACGCCAACGCTTTGCCGCACCGTAAATCCCTGCGCCCGGCGCTGCTGTGGGCGACGGTATGCCTGATTCTGTTGGGCGTGTTGCTGTCGCTGCTGCCCGGCGCGCGCCTGAACAGCAGCGTACTGGCTATGCTGCCGAAGCAGACGCTCGGGGCAATCCCGCCGGCACTCAACGACGCGTTTATACAGCGTCTTGACCGCCAGCTTGTCTGGCTGGTCAGTCCCGGTAAAGAACCCGATCCGCGGGTGGCGCAGCAGTGGCTGGATCTGTTGAAAAACAGCCATTCGCTCAGGGAGGTTAAAGGCCCGATGGACGCCGCCGGGCAAAAGGCCTGGGGCGAGTTCTTCTGGCAGCATCGCAACGGCCTGATTGATTCGGCCACCCGGGCCCGCCTGCAAAACGGCGGTGAGGCGCAGGCGCAGTGGATTTTATCCCAGCTCTACTCGGCCTTTTCCGGCGTGAGTGGCAAAGAGTTGCAAAACGATCCCCTGATGCTGATGCGCGGCTCGCAGCTGGCGCTGGCGCAAAACAGCCAGAAGCTACGGCTGATGGACGGCTGGCTGGTCACCCAGGATGCCAGTGGAAATTACTGGTATATGCTGCACGGTGAGCTGGCGGGATCATCGTTTGATATGCAGCAAACCCATCAGATGGTAACCACCCTTACCGCCCTGCAGGAGACGCTGAAAACGCGCTTTCCGCAGGCGCAGCTGCTCTCACGCGGTACCGTGTTTTACAGTGATTACGCCAGCCAGCAGGCAAAACGGGACATCTCCACGCTGGGCATCGTCACGATCCTTGGGGTTATCCTGCTGATCGTGGCAGTGTTTCGTTCCCTGAAACCCCTGCTGCTGTGTCTGATTTCCATTGCCACAGGTGCGCTGGCGGGCACGGTGGTGACGCTGCTGCTGTTTGGCGAATTGCATCTGATGACGCTGGTGATGAGCATGAGCATCATCGGAATTTCAGCGGATTACACGCTCTATTACCTCACCGAACGCATGGTGCACGGCGCAGAACATTCCCCGTGGCAAAGCCTGGCCAAAGTGCGTAATGCGCTGCTGCTGGCGCTGCTGACGACCGTTGCCGCCTACCTGATTATGATGCTGGCCCCCTTCCCCGGGATCCGCCAGATGGCGGTGTTTGCCGCGGTGGGGCTGAGCGCCTCCTGTCTGACGGTGATTTTCTGGCATCCCTGGCTGTGTCGTGGTTTGCCGGTGCGGCCGGTTCCGTTTATGGTCCTGATGTTGCGCTGGCTGGCCGCCTGGCGACGCAATAAAAAACTCTCTGTGGGCCTGCCTGTGGTACTGGCGCTGGTCTCGGCTGCCGGGCTTGCCACCCTGAAGGTCAACGACGATATCGCCCAGCTACAGGCGCTGCCCAAAGACATTCTGGCGCAGGAGAAAACCATTACCGCCCTGACCGGGCAAGGTGTCGATCAGAAATGGTTTGTGGTGTATGGCGCATCGCCGCAGCAAACGCTGGAACGGCTGGAAGCCTTTACCCCGGCGTTAGCCCAGGCCCAAAAAGCGGGGGATATTACCCGCTGGCGTTCCCTGCCCTTAAATTCGCTGGCGCGCCAGAAAAGCGATCTGCTGCTGTTGCAGCAGGCCGCGCCGGCCATAACGAACGCGCTGCGAAACGCGGGACTGAGCACCGTCACACCGAATCTGAACGCCATGCCCGTGAGCGTGGAGGCGTGGCTCGCCAGCCCGGCCAGCGAAGGCTGGCGTCTGCTGTGGCAGACCCTGCCTGACGGCGAAAGCGGTGTGTTAGTGCCGGTGGACAACGCCCGGAACAGCGCCGCACTCAGCGAAGTAGCCGCCCGTCATGCGGGCGTCGTCTGGGTCGATCGCAAGGCCAGTTTTGACAGCCTGTTTGAGCTCTACCGCACGCTGTTAACGGGACTCTTGTTTGTCGCGCTGGCGGTGATTGCCTGCGGGGCGATGGTACGCCTCGGCTGGCGAAAAGGGCTTATCAGTCTGGTCCCGTCCGTGCTGTCGCTCAGCTGCGGGCTGGCCGCGCTGGCCGTCACGGGGCATCCGGTAAATCTGTTTTCACTGCTGGCGCTGGTCCTGGTGCTCGGCATTGGCATTAACTACACGCTGTTTTTCGGCAACCCGCGCGGTACGCCGCTGACGTCGATGCTGGCCATCACGCTGGCGATGATGACCACGCTGCTGACGTTAGGCATGCTCGTGTTCAGCGCCACGCAGGCCATCAGCAGCTTCGGTATTGTGCTGGTGAGCGGCATTTTTACCGCCTTCCTGCTGGCGCCGCTGGCGATGCCTGTTAAGAAAGAGAGAAAACGAAAATGAATGCTTTTTACCGCGCAGCCGCGCTGGTCGCGACGCTGCTGCTGGCAGCCTGTAGCCATTCGACCGATACTGAAGGGACGCGCCCGCAGGCCTGGCTTCAGCCGGGAACCCGAGTGACGCTACCGCCGCCCGGTATTACCCCGGCGGTCAGTTCGCAGCAGCTGCTGACCGGAACCTTCAACGGACAAACGCAGTCCCTGCTGGTCATGCTCAACGCGGATGATCACAAAGTGACGCTTGCCGGGCTCTCTTCCGTCGGTATCCGTCTGTTCCTGGCGACTTACGACGACACCGGGATCCACACCGAACAGTCGATCGTTGTGCCGCAGCTGCCTCCCGCCAGCCAGGTACTGGCCGATGTGATGCTCAGCCACTGGCCACTCAGCGCCTGGCAGCCACAACTGCCGAAGGGCTGGACGCTTAAAGACAAGGGCGATCGGCGCGAGCTACGCAATGCCAGCGGCAAGCTGGTCACTGACATTGTCTACCTGCAACGCAAAGGCAAGCGCGTGCCAATCAGCATCGAGCAACACGTCTTTAACTACCACATCACCATTCAATATCTGGGTGACTGAGATGATTTACATTTCTGCTGTTGGCATGGTCAACGCGCTGGGTAACTCGCTGGATGAGATTGCCGCTAACCTGACGGCGGGCGTAGCCCCCGGCATGCATTGTCGGTCCGGCTGGTTGCAGGATGCGCCCGATGCCGTGCTGGGCGGCGTGGAAGGCGAGTTGCCGTCCATTCCAGATACCCTGTCCGCGCACCGCACCCGCAATAACCAGCTGCTGCTGGCCGCGCTGGCACAGATTCAATCCACCGTTGACGACGCGATTGCCCGGGTTGGCCGCGACCGCGTGGCCGTGGTTTTGGGTACCAGCACCTCCGGCCTCAATGAAGGGGATGAGCACGTACGATTAACGCTCAACGGCGAAGCCAGCACCCGGTGGCAGTATCCGCAACAGGAGCTGGGCGATCCGTCCCGCTTTCTGGCTAACTGGTTACAGCTTGAGGGCCCGGCATATACCCTCTCGACCGCCTGCTCCTCCAGCGCGCGGGCAATTATCAGCGGCCGGCGTCTGATTGATGCCGGGCTGGTGGATATTGCCATTGTGGGCGGCGCAGATACCCTGAGCCGGATGCCCGTCAATGGCTTTCACAGTCTGGAATCGCTTTCTCCAACGCTCTGCGAGCCGTTTGGCCGCGACCGTCGGGGTATCACCATTGGTGAAGCCGCTGCGCTGATGGTGTTGACCCGTGAACCCGCCGGGGTCGCACTGCTGGGAACAGGCGAGTCCAGCGATGCTTACCATATTTCGGCGCCGCATCCGCAGGGTGAAGGCGCCATTCGCGCCATTACCCAGGCGCTCAATGACGCGGGTCTGCAGCCGGAGGATATTGGCTATATCAACCTGCACGGCACCGCCACACCGCTCAACGATCAGATTGAATCACACGTGGTACACGACCTCTTTGGAGAAAACGTGCCCTGCAGTTCTACCAAACACCTTACCGGCCATACGCTGGGCGCTGCCGGTATCACCGAAGCGGCGTTGAGCTGGCTTATTCTGACGCGTGACCTGCCGTTACCCCCGCAGGATTTCGCCCGCTACGCGCCGGACGAGACGCTGTCGCCGTGCGGCGTGCTGCACCAGAGCACCGCGCTGAAAAAACCGGTCATTTTATCTAACTCGTTCGCGTTTGGTGGCAACAATGCCAGCATCCTGTTGGGGAGAGTGTCATGAGCTACTTATCACCCGTCGACTATCTGCCGCACGATGCGCCAATGATGCTGCTGGGATCCGTTGAACGCGTCACAGACGATTCCGCCGTATGCCGTGTCGCGGTCAACGGCCAAAGCGTACTGGCGCCCTTTTTGAATGCCGAGGGCGATTTGCCAGGCTGGTACGCGCTCGAACTGATGGCGCAGACCGTTGGCGTCTGGTCAGGCTGGCATCGCCAGCAGAAAGGGCAAGATCATATTGCGCTGGGCATGGTGCTGGGTGCGCGCGAGTTGGTCTGCGCCAGTGGACGTTTCGCAAAAGACGCGACGCTGGACATCACCGTCAGACTGCTGATGCAGGATGAACGCTTCGGCAGTTTTGAATGTACGATCTCCTCCGGTGAGGAGACGCTGGCCACGGGCCGGGTCAATACCTTCCAGCCGAGCGCAGAAGAATTAACATCGCTTTTTAATCAGGGATCCCACGCATGAGTCGTTCCGTACTGGTCACCGGGGCCAGCAAAGGCATTGGTCGTGCCATCGCCTGCCAGCTTGCCGCTGACGGGTTTACCGTAGGCGTACATTACCACCGTGACGCCGCAGGCGCGCAGGCGACGCTGGATACCATCACACAGGCGGGCGGTCAGGGTCGCCTGCTCTCTTTCGATGCAGGTAACCGCGAACAGTGCCGTGACGTGCTGGAGCAGAATATCGAGGCCCACGGCGCATGGTATGGCGTGGTCAGTAATGCCGGTATCACCCGCGACGGTGCGTTTCCGGCCCTCAGCGAAGACGACTGGGACAGCGTCATTCATACCAACCTCGACAGTTTTTATAACGTTATTCAACCCTGCATTATGCCGATGATCGCCACCCGAAAAGGGGGGCGCATTATCACCTTATCCTCCGTGTCCGGCATGATGGGCAACCGCGGTCAGGTGAACTACAGCGCGGCAAAAGCGGGCATTATTGGCGCGACCAAAGCACTGGCAATTGAGCTGGCAAAACGCAACATCACCGTGAACTGCATTGCGCCGGGACTGATTGATACCGGCATGATTGAAATGGAAGAGGCTGCGCTGAAAGAGGCAATGTCCATCATTCCCATGAAACGGATGGGCCAGGCCGAAGAGGTTGCAGGACTTGCCAGCTATTTGATGTCAGATATTGCAGGCTACGTTACCCGCCAGGTCATTTCCATCAACGGAGGAATGCTATGACGCGTCGCGTGGTGATTACCGGTATGGGCGGCGTTACCGCCTTCGGTGAGGACTGGCAATCCGTTTCCCGCAGGCTGCTGGCGTATGACAACGCGGTACGCAAAATGCCGGAGTGGCAGGTTTACGATGGCCTGCACACTCTGCTGGGCGCGCCGATTGATGATTTCACCCTGCCGGAACACTATACCCGCAAGCGTATTCGCGCCATGGGCCGCGTGTCGTTGATGTCGACCCGCGCCACCGAGCTGGCGCTGGAGCAGGCGGGGCTGATTGGCGAGGCGGTGCTCACAAATGGCCAAACCGGTATCGCCTATGGCTCCTCCACAGGCAGTACCGGGCCGGTCAGCGAATTCGCCACCATGCTCACCGAAAAACACACCCACAACATCACCGGTACGACCTATGTGCAGATGATGCCGCACACGACCGCGGTGAATACCGGCCTGTTCTTTGGCCTTCGGGGTCGCGTTATCCCGACGTCGAGTGCCTGTACGTCGGGCAGTCAGGCCATTGGCTACGCCTGGGAAGCCATTCGTCACGGTTATCAGACCGTGATGGTCGCAGGCGGAGCAGAGGAGCTTTGTCCGTCAGAGGCGGCGGTATTTGACACCTTATTCGCGACCAGCCAGCGCAACGATGCGCCGAAAACCACCCCTTCGCCATTTGATACGCAGCGTGATGGTCTGGTCATTGGGGAAGGCGCAGGCACCCTGATTCTGGAAGAGCTTGAGCATGCCAGAGCACGCGGTGCAACTATCTATGGCGAGATCGTTGGCTTCGCCACCAACTGTGATGCAGCCCATATCACCCAGCCACAACGTGACACCATGCAAATTTGTATGGAGCAGTCGCTGGCGTTAGCAGGGTTAAGCGCGCGGGACATGGGGTACATCTCCGCGCACGGTACCGCCACCGATCGCGGTGATATCGCCGAAAGCCAGGCCACCGCCGCCATCTTTGGCGACAACGTGCCAATTTCGTCGCTGAAGAGCTATTTTGGCCACACGTTAGGCGCCTGTGGGGCACTGGAAGCCTGGATGAGTCTGCAGATGATGCGTGAGGGCTGGTTTGCCCCGACGCTCAATTTAAGACAACCGGATGAGCAATGTGGTGCTTTAGATTATATTATGGGTGAAGCCCGTCAGATTGACTGCGAGTATCTACAAAGCAATAACTTCGCATTTGGCGGCATCAACACGTCGATAATCATCAAACGCTGGGCGTAACTATGTACCAGTTTATACTGGGAAAGATCTCCACCCTGAGCGCAGACCCGCTGGCGTCGACGCTTGCACATATGGCACCTGCGGGTGCACGAAATGCATCCTGGCTGGCGGGGAGAACCCTGCTCGCCAAAACGCTTTCTCCTTCTCCGTTACCCGAGATCGTCTATGGTGAGCAAGGGAAGCCAGCCTTCGTGGATGCGCAGCCCTTCTGGTTTAACCTGAGTCACAGCGGCGATAATATCGCGCTGCTGCTGAGCGACGAAGGCGAAGTGGGATGTGATATCGAAGTTATCCGCCCACGTGAAAACTGGCAGGCGCTGGCTAACGCCGTCTTCAGCGTGGCGGAACATGCGGAGCTGGAGCGCGAAGACCCGGAGACAAAGCTTTCTGCTTTCTGGGGGATCTGGACGCGTAAAGAGGCCATCGTGAAGCAGCGAGGCGGCAGCGCCTGGCAGATTGTCAGCATCGACAGCACGTCGCAGACGCATTCGGTAAGCCAGCTCCAGTTCGGCTCGCTCAGTCTTGCCGTCTGCACCTCAACGCCTTATGCCCTTACCGCCGGGACGATTGCTCACCACGGGATGTCCGTGGCATAAAAATCACCAGCACGCCGAGAATAATCATCCCGACCCCCGCCAGCCCGTGCCAGGAAAAGTGTTCGTTCCAGCCGGGCAACAAAATGGCCGCGGCCCACACCAGAATGTAACTGAGGCTCAGCAAGGCATACGCTTTGCTGAGCGCCATGCGATGCAACGCCAGATACCAGCAGCCCATCGAGGCCACATACCCCATGAGTCCCAGCAGCAGCGCGCCAGTACCGGATGAGACGTGCCAGAGCGCGGAGAAAAACGCATAAAGCTCGCTGACTGGCGGCAGAGCCTGCATGGCATAGCGCAGCAGCAGCTGCGCCGCGCTGACCAGCATTACGCTGCATAACGCCCAGAACGTTCCTCTCACAGGCTTCCTCCGAGGATAACAATGCCGATGATGATGAACCCGACGCCCAGCCAGTGATGCAACGCGACTTTTTCATGCCAGAATGCTTTCGCCGCCAGGGTCACCCAGACAAAATTGAGGCTCAGCATAGGGTAGGCAACGCCGACAGGCAGGCGCTGCAGGACCACCAGCCAGACCAGCATGCCGCTGCCCAGTGCCAGCAATGCCAGGCCCAGCCACAGCATAATATGCGCGCCACGCCGCCCGGCTTTCGCCGGACGGGTGGCCTGCTTCTGACACAGCTGCCCTGCGCAGGTCAGCAGGCTTGCCAGTATCAACCAGAGCCAGGTCGTCATTGCGGTAAATACTGCAGCCAGGCCAGACGGCCCTGAATATACAGGCTGTCTGGTTCTGGCAGATGAGCCCGCTTAATATCGTCGTGTTTTGACAGCAGGATCACCAATGACACGCCCCCCTGCTGGCGATGCGTTGCCAGCCACTGCGCAAAATTATCTTTCTCGACAAACCGGTCTTTCACATCCGGGTACGCTAGCCCGTAGCTCAGCTCGCCGCTCTGACCAAACAGAATGATGTCATTACGCTTAAGCTCCCACGCCAGCCCGGAGGCCACGCCAACATTGTTCGCCAGCACAAACCGGCTGCTCTGAAGCGGGTCACGGATGGTATCCACCAGCGACTGCGGCTGTTTGGAATCCACCACCAGGTTAGGAATGGCAAACCCAATCAGCAGCGCCACGCCAGCAGGACACAACGCCGCCAGCCACCAGCGCTGCGCGCTTTGCCGCACGGTAAACCAGCCGACAGCCGCCCAGATGAGAAACGCCAGCACCGCGCAGAAGACTTTATACAGCTCAACGGATGTCCAGACCGGATGCTTAGCAACCCCCCACGGTGAGACCACCAGCGCCGCCACCACGCCAATCACACCAAACGCCAGGTTAATCCCGCCGTTAATGCGTAACGCTCTGGCCCCTTTGTCCGCCGCGATGCAGGCATAGCGCGCCATCAGGATAGCCAGCGGAGCAAAACACGGCAGGATGTAGGTTGGCAGTTTGCCTTTGGCAATGCTGAAGAACAGCAGCGGCATCACGACCCATCCAAGCAGATAAAAGCCACCGCCCGTGTTGTCTCTTTCGCGCCAGCCCAGCCGAAACGCGCCGGGCAACAGCGCCAGCCACGGCAGACTGCCGGCCAGCAGGAACGGCAGGTAGTACCAGAACGGCGCTTTGTGCTGAGCATCGCTCTGGGCAAAGCGCTGAATATGCTCAACCCAGAAGAAGTAGCGCCAGAAATCAGGCTCTCGGTGCGCAATGGCCAGCGCCCAGGGCAGGACGATCAGCACACAGCTCACGATGGCCAGCCAGCCAAAGATCAGCACCTCTTTCCAGCGCTTCTGCGCAATCACCCACGGCAGCACGCCTATTACCGGCACCGCCAGCGCCAGGAATCCTTTGGTCATCACCCCCATGCCGCAGGCAAGCCCGAGCAGCACGTAGCCACCCGCTTTTCCGGCCACGGTTTCAGCCTGCGAGGCCAGCCAGAAGCTGCACATAGCGGCCACCAGCCACAGGGTAATGATGGGATCCAGCACGGCGTACGTACCAATGCCATACACCAGGAACAGGGTCAGGAAGATAAGGCCGGAGAAAATGGCAACGCGCTTATCCCGCCACAGGCGCCACGCCATCCAGATCACCAGCAGAGCCGTCAACCCGGTTGAGAATATGGCGCCGGCGCGCACGGCAAAGTTAGTATGCCCAAACAGCAGTTGCCCGATACTGTTGATCCAGTAGCCCGCAATCGGCTTTTCAAAGTAACGCAGCCCCAGAAAATGCGGGACAATCCAGTCTCCAGACGCCAGCATTTCGCGGCTGATTTCCGCATAGCGCGTTTCATCAGGCTGCCACAGCAGGCGGATATCGATCGGAATGAGGTAGTAAACGATAAACAGTGCGAGAAGCGCTAAGCCATAACGGGCTGCTTTCATGATACCGGACTCACGGTTTGTTGATAGCCAAGCCAGCCTTCCCGGCCAGCCAGTTCATTACGCACAATTTTGCCCACGGGCAGGACGCTAAGATCCTCTGGCAGCAATTCGCTCAATGGACAAAACTGAATGCCCTCCTGAGCGGCCATCGTCAACAGTGCATCGAAATCATGCTGATACGCAATCCCTTCCACTTCTGCGTGGATGGTATAGACGGGCGTACCGGTGTCGCGATGAATGCAGTCCAGAATATAGCGATTGAACCCTCCGGCACTGACCTCGCGCCCAACCACTTCATCCCAGGTGGGAAGCGTGACCGGGATTTGCACCGTCCCCAGGCGATTCTCCCCGATGAGCGGCAAAAAAGGCCCGGTGCCGCGGCAATCACTGTTGTAGCGAAACGCGAAGGGTTCTTTGGCCTTCACCACGCGTTGGTCGGCACGCCATCCCGCCACGGCGGAGCAGCGAATCGTCTGGCCGGTAATGGCCTCCAGCTCCAGCATGCCGCGTTCAACTTCACGCGACAGGCGTGGAATATCCCAGACGCCAGCCCAGGCCTGCCAGGCATGGTGATCCCAGGCATGCAGTCCAACCTCATGGTGCTGCGCCGCGTCGCGGATAACGGCTTCATTACCCGCGCCAATGCGCCTGCCGGGCCATGCGGTTCCGGCCAGCAAAATATCCCAGCCGTAGAGAGAGGCTGCGCGTGAGCGCAGCATTTTGAACAGAAATGCCGGTTTAACCAGACGCCATAAATGACGTCCCATATTGTCAGGCCCCACGCTGAAGAAAATGGATGAGCGCACGTTGTGCTTGCTCAGCAGTTCCAGCAGTTTGGGTACGCCATCACGCGTCCCCCTGAAGGTGTCGACATCAATGCGTAAACCGACTTTTCTCATGAGACCTGTTCCGACAGCTCCACGGTGCGCAGGAAGAAATCGAGCGTTTCATCAATGGTCTGATCCATCTTCACCGTCGGTGTCCAGTTCAGGCAGCGTTTCGCATTACGAATGCTGGGTTTCCGGTGCTCAACGTCCTGATAACCTTTACCGTAGTAGCTGCTGCTTTCCACTTCACGGAAACCGGCAAACGGCGGGAAGCGATCGCGCAGCGGATGACGTTCAAAGCTTGCCAGCAGCATCTCAGCCAGTTCGCGAATGCTCGCTTCGTTATCCGGGTTACCGATGTTGATGATCTCTCCGTTGCAGCGACCCTCTTTGTTTTCGATGATGCGGAACAACGCCTCGATACCGTCGCTGATATCCGTAAAGCAGCGTTTTTGTTTACCGCCTTCGATAAGCTTGATGGGCGAGCCTTCCACCAGGTTCAGGATCAGTTGGGTGATGGCACGTGAGCTGCCGATACGCGCCGCGTTAAGGTTATCCAGACGTGGCCCCATCCAGTTAAACGGACGGAACAGCGTAAAGCGCAGACCCGCTTTCTCGCCGTAGGCCCAGATCACGCGGTCGAGCAGCTGCTTGGAGACGGAATAAATCCAGCGCTGTTTGTTGATCGGCCCGACGACCAGGTTAGAAGTGTCTTCGTCGAAGTTTTTGTCAGTACACATGCCGTACACTTCAGAAGTTGACGGGAAGATAATGCGCTTGTCGTATTTCACACAGTCGCGGATGATCTTCAGGTTCTCTTCGAAGTCCAGCTCGAACACGCGCAGCGGGTTACGGGTGTACTCAATCGGCGTGGCAATCGCCACCAGCGGCAGCACCACGTCACATTTTTTAATGTGATATTCAATCCACTCGGAGTGAATGCTGATATCCCCTTCCACAAAGTGGAAACGCGGGTTGTCGAGGAAACGACTGATGGCATCAGCACCGATATCCAGACCATAAATTTCGTAGTTATCGTCTTTCAGCAGACGCTCGGTCAGGTGGTTGCCGATAAAGCCATTGACGCCGAGGATCAGCACGCGGGTGCGGCGTTTGATGGCCACAACCGGTGCGCTGGTGATCAGTGCGCCAGTGACCAGCCCCAGAGACTGAGCCAGCTGCGCGCCCTGAACATAAACGCCGTTATCGGTTTGCCCGGTAACGATCTCCAGCGCCTGCTCGCCGCAGCTGACAATCAGCGGGGAAGCTGAGACAACGGTGCCCGGTTTGGCGGCAGGAATGTCGTCGCGTACGCGGGATTTCCAGACGATAAATTTACTCACGCCGGCAAAGCTGTACGCCCCCGGCCAGGGGTCGGTAACGGCACGCACCAGGTTGTGCAACTGACGAGCCGGCTTGTTCCAGTCCAGGCGACCATCTTCTGGCTTGCGACGGCCAAAACAGCTCGCCTTGCTCTCATCCTGCGCGGTCTCGCTGAAGGTGCCGTTAAGGATCGCTGGCAACACATCACGTAGCAGGCTTTGCGCTACGGTGCAGAGCTTCTGATGAAGCTGCAGCGCAGTTTCATCCGCGTCGATAGCCACGCGCTGCTGCGCGATGATGGCACCGGCATCTGCGCGGTGCACCATACGGTGCAGAGTGACGCCGGTTTCCGTTTCGCCGTTCACCAGCACCCAGTTCAGCGGTGCGCGGCCACGGTAGCCGGGCAGCAAAGAGCCGTGAAGATTAAATGCCCCTTTTGCGGCCAGACTTAAAATCTCATCGCAAATCAGGTTGCGATAATAGAACGAGAAGATGGCTTCAGGCGCGAGCGCCCGGATGCGATCCACCCACAGCGGATGGTTGACATCGTCCGGGGCGTAAACCGGAATACCGCGCTCTGCGGCGATACGCGCCACCGAGCCAAAGAAGTTATTCTCTCCGGCCGTGTCCGGATGCGTGAAGATTGCAGCGATTTCATAGCCCGCTTCCAGCAGGGCCAGCGTGCCCGCACACCCCATATCGTGATAGGCAAAGACAACAGCTTTCATGGGTGAATTTCCTCTTGAGATGCTTTGTGTTCCTGGCGGACAACACGTTGAATAAAGTAGCGCGGACGTGCGCGAACATCGTTATAAATACGGCCAATGTATTCCCCGAGCAGGCCCATCCCGACAAACTGGGCGCCGATGAACATAAACAGCACGGCAAAGAGCATGAAGACCCCTTCCGCCGCCCACTGGGGACCGTAGATCAGGCGGAGTAACACCAGCAGCACGGAGAGCGCGAAGCCGAACACGGCAATGATGCTGCCGAAAACGCTCAACAGGCGCAGCGGCGTGGTGGTCAGGCAGGTGATAAGGTCGTACATCAGGTTGATGAGACGCATAAAGCTGTACTTCGACTCGCCGTGCTCGCGCTCGGCGTGCAGTACCGGGATTTCCGTCGCCTTACGGGCAAAGGTGTTCGCGAGAATAGGAATAAACGTGCTGCGTTCATGGCAGTGCAGCATGGCGTCGACAATATGGCGGCGGTAGGCGCGCAGCATGCAGCCATAATCGCCCATCGCTTTGCCGGTGGTCCGCTGGATCAGACGGTTGATTGTGCGGGAAGCCAGCTTACGGAACAGGCTGTCCTGACGGTTTTGCCGCACCGTGCCGACCACGTCGTACCCTTCATCGGCCTTTGCAACCAGACGCGGGATCTCTTCCGGCGGGTTTTGCAGATCGGCATCAAGCGTAATAATCAGATCGCCCGTCACGTGGCTGAACCCGGCCATAATGGCGGAGTGCTGGCCGTAGTTACGGTTAAGCAGCACGGCAACAATATGGCTGCCCTCGGCCTGCGCGGCTTCGGTCAGCATCAGCGCGGAATTATCGCTACTGCCATCATCCACCAGCAGTATTTCATAGGCTTTGCCGAGCGTGTCGCAGGCGGCCGTCGTGCGGCTGATCAGTTCGGGCAGGCTCTCCTGTTCGTTGTAAACGGGGATAACCACAGAAACTTTTTGTACAGGCGGTGCGCTGAACATATCAATTTCCTGCAAGCTGATGGAGCGCGGTAATGACGCGGGTTGTGTCGTCATGAGTCATGTCCGGGAAAAGGGGGAGAGAACAAATACGCGCGCTATTCCATTCAGAATTCGGGAGCGATACATCAGGAAAACGCTCGCGGTAGTATTTTTGCGTGTGCGCCGCGCGGAAATGCAGGCCGGTGCCAATGCCTTTTTCCTTCAGGGCTGCCATCAGGTTGTCGCGAGAAATCCCGCAGCGGGCTTCATCCACGCGAATGATGAACAGATGCCAGGCGTGGACGTGCGGCCATGAAGGAATACGCAGCGGCTGGAACGGCGTATCGGCAAGCTCGCGCAGATAGCGTTCAGCAATGTCATGGCGTCGTGCGTTGGCCTCTTTCAGTTTGCCCAACTGCACCAGCGCCAGCGCGGCGTTGATATCCGCCAGGTTGTATTTGAAGCCGGGCGTGATAACTTCTGCCTGCGGCGCACGACCGTGCGTCTGGCGGTCGTAAGCGTCCACACCCAGGCCGTGGAATTTCAGGCTACGGATCCGCTGCGCCAGTTGCGCATCGTCCGTGACCACTAACCCGCCTTCGGCGCAGGTCATGTTTTTAATGGCGTGGAATGAGAAAATCGCGGTGCCCTGCCAGCCCACGTGGCGCGAGTGGTAGTACGTGCCGGCTGCATGCGCCGCATCTTCAATGACCGGAATACCGTGACGTTCCCCGATGGCGCGAATGGCGTCGATGTCACACGGCGCGCCGGCATAATGAACCGGAACAATCGCTTTTGTGCGCGGCGTAATGGCGGCGTCGACCGCATCCGGCGTGACCATCAACGTATCCCGGTCCACATCAATCATCACCGGGGTTGCACCCAGCAGCACAATCATATTCAGTGTGGATACCCAGGTCAGGGAGGGGGTAATCACTTCATCGCCTGGACCAATACCCAGCGCCATCAGCGTGACATGCATTCCCGCGGTCGCTGAGCTGACGGCAATCGCATGTTGATTCCCGGTTAGCTGACAAAATGCCTCTTCAAGCGCCTGATTTTTCGGTCCTGTGGTGATCCAGCCGGAGGTTAATACCTCCTGCAACGCCGCTAATTCCTCGCTACCCATGGACGGCCGGGAAAAAGGCAAAAAATCACTCATCATTAATTTCCTTGAAATAAGAATGGCACGCTTTAGATATTAACCAAATGCCGGCTCGTTTATTTCAACGAACCATAAACTTATATCAAGGTAGCTAACATTTCTTAGGGAAAAATTAAGAAAGACATTCCATTCACTTTGCCCACCCATTAACCACTTAAAATACAAAGATTTAAATTATTATGAATTATTTATTGTGTGATCAAACTCGACCTTTGCCTGCAATTTTTTAAACCTAACATCAACAAACAAAAAAAATCCCGGCTATTTCTTTTAAAAGAAGAAATAGCCGGGAACTTTTCTTTTTAGTTAATTGTCGCGCTTATTTTAAATTATCAGGAAAGTTTTTTGGTAACTCGCTCGCCGCACAGGCAATAACGCTTTCATTATTAGCCCCACAGTCGCGAACAAAGGTGATTGTCGCAAATTCATCAATGACTTCAGTGGGGTATGCCGGGCCCGCATCACGATACGCATTCATCAATGGAATATGATCGTTCTGGAAGCAGACGGTTTTTTCTGGATTGTTGATCACCCAACGTGGGAAGAAGATGGTGCCGTGGAACAGTTTGTCACCCAGGTTTGCTATCAGGCTCACGTCGGTACCGGTTGGTTCTGTCCAGGAAATTTTATAGATGCTCTCCCCTACGCGAACAATATAAGCCTGCTGATCTTTCACCCAACGGTTCGCCACAATCCCGCTGTGAATACGGTAATCAAGGGTGGTTTCATTTTTGACATAAATCTCGTAGTTCCAGCCATTATCGTAGGTATATACAAGGTGTTTGCCGACGAAGCCGCTTAAGTCATGTTTGTCGAAGGTGTTCATAATGTGTCTCCTTTGTTTTGATGAGACGATCGTACCCCTTCAAAAAATGAATGAATAACGCTATGTTTGAATCAAACTCATCCAAATTTTAGATTAATCATGCATAAGACGACGCTTGAACAATGGTCATTACTGGAAAGAGTGGTCGAGGCAGGTAGCTTTGCCAAAGCAGCGGAAGAGACCAACCGCAGCCAGTCCTCGGTCAGTTATAACCTGTCGCTGCTGCAGGAGCGGCTGGGCGTGGCGCTGCTGGTGCCCGAGGGGCGGCGGGCTGTCTTGACCCCGGCCGGCGAACTCCTGCTCAACCAGGTTAAACCGTTGCTGAAAGCCTTCGCCTATGTTGAGACCCGTGCGGCAAGCCTGCGTAACGGAATGCGCACGCGGTTAGATCTGGTGGTGGACAGCATTTTCCCGCGCCGACGCCTGTTCGCTATTTTGCGTCAGTTCCAGCAGCTGTATCCGCAAACGCAGGTCCGTCTTACCGAAGTACTGGAAAATAGCCGCACCGATGTCATTAATGATGAAGCCGACGTGATGGTGTTAACCCGCCGCCAGGACATAACCGGTCTTGGCGAATGGCTGATGAATATCGACTTTGTTGCCGTGGCGCATCATCAACATCCCCTCTTTAGCCTCGACGCGCCGCTTAACGACGATATGCTGCGCCCGTGGCCGCTCATTCAGATAGCCGACAGCCAGACCGCCGCGCGTGCGGCCGGTGAGTCGTGGACCTTTTCCACCATTGACGCAGCCATAGAGGCGGTGATGTCCCAGGTCGGCTATGGCTGGCTGCCAGAGGAACGTATTCAGACCCAGCTTGATCTGGGGGTGCTTAAACGCCTGCCGCTTAGCCATGGCGCACGCCGGGCTACGCCGCTGCACCTGATTGTGAAACGCTCCCTTGGCCCGCTGGATGAACAGGTTGAGACCCTGCTGCGCCTTTTTAGCCAGGAGCCGCCATCCTCACCTGCTACGCTTTAAGGTCCGAACGTTAAACACGATAAGGAGCAGATGATGAAGATCGATTTTACGGGGAAAGTCGCGCTGGTGACCGCCTCTACCGGCGGGATCGGCTTCGCCATAGCCCGAGGGCTGGCTGAAAGCGGTGCGGAAGTGATCATCAATGGCCGTAGCACGGAGTCGGTGAATAAAGGTATCCAGCAGCTACAACAGGTTGTGCCTGGGGTGCAGGTACGCGCCGCGATTGCCGACCTCAGCACGGCTGAAGGGGTGGAATCGCTGCTGAACGTGGCGACCCACGTCGACATCCTGGTCAACAATGCCGGCATTTACGGCCAGCAGGATTTTTATGGCACCGACGATGACACCTGGGAGCGTTACTGGCAGACAAACGTGATGTCCGGCGTGCGTATCTCCCGTGCGCTGCTGCCGGGTATGGTGCAGAAAGGCTGGGGACGCGTGGTGTTTATTTCGTCCGAGTCGGCCTGCAATATTCCGGCGGACATGATCCACTATGGCGTGACCAAAACGGCGCAGCTGTCGCTCGCTCGCGGGCTGGCGAAGTTCGTGGCGGGAAGCGGTGTCACGGTGAACAGCGTATTGCCCGGCCCCACCCTTTCAGACGGTTTTGCCGACATGATGAAAGACGAGATCGAGAGAACCGGCAAATCGCTGGAGGAACTGGCGAAAGAGTTTGTGATGACTCACCGCCCGAGCTCGGTTATCCAGCGTGCCGCGACGGTGGAAGAAGTCGCCAATATGGTGGTGTATGTCTGCTCGCCCCAGGCCTCCGCCACCTCGGGCGCGGCACTGCGCGTCGATGGCGGCGTGGTGGATGACATCATCTGATCCCTCAGACAGAACGGTCTGTGACCCGTCGGGCAGTAATATAGTGCGCCTGCCAGTAGTCATCAGTCAGGGTTGAAACGGTTACGCCCTGGCTGCGTGAGGCATGAATAAACTGGCTATTGCCGATGTACACGCCCACGTGCCTTCGGTCTGGACCGGTCTGAAAGAAGACCAAATCCCCCGCCTTCAGACGGTATTGCGCCACCTTCACGCCGCGATGGATCTGTTCGCCCGTCGTGCGCGGCAGATTAAGGTGCGCCGCATCGCTGAACAGATGCTGCATCAGCGCGGAGCAGTCCACGCCCCGATGCGTGGTCCCGCCCCACTGATAGTGGGTGCCTTTCCACTTCTGGTATTGATCAAGGATCCGGGTACGCAGTGGTCCTGTTTCCTGGTGCAGCAGCGCGGATTTTGCCGGAGAAAGGGCGAGCTCACGGTTCATTGACAGCATTGACGCCGGCAGTTGAAAACTCAATGCCGAAAACGAAGCCAGACTTAACGAGAGGATTGAAATAAGCGATCTAAACGTCATATCAAAATAGATTCAGTGAGTGAATATTTTCCTTACCGGTGGGGGCCAACGTTCCCCCGAAATAGCGCTCAATGTGGCGATAATATAGACAGCTCGCTTTTCAACCAATTATTATTGAGACCAAAAATGGACTCACTTTCCGATCGCAAGATCGCGAAAAAAATGCTCAAGACAGAAGGACAGACAGGGTAAAGCAGGTAAACTAATCAACAGAATGTGTATTTTAGCTAAGACGTATTTATGACCAATATGATTGCCGACGAGGCCGTGGCCAAATCCAACGTGCTCTCCGTCTTCGACTTTGATGGAACACTGACGCACCACGACAGCTTTATCCCTTTCCTGCGTTTTGCCTTTGGTAAACGTTACTTCGCGGGCCGCCTGGTGCGTATGGCCTTACCCACGCTGCACTGCGTGCGTCGTAAGCTGACGCGCGATGAGCTGAAGGAAGTGCTGATTAAAACGTTCCTGACGGGCGTGGATGAACACTGGCTACGCCAGCAGGCGGAAGCGTTTTGCGAAAAATACTGGGACAAGCTGATGCGCCCTGCCGGCGTACTGGCCGTCGCCGCGGAGGTGAATTCCGGTGCGGAAGTGACCATCTGCTCCGCCTCTCCGGCGCTGGTGCTCCAGCCGTGGGCTGACAAGCTGGGGATTAAGCTGATTGGCACACAGCTGGAAGTGAAAGACGGCAAGCTGACCGGGCGTATCACCGGAAACAACTGCCGCTGTGCCCAGAAGGTGGCGAGGCTGGAAAAAGTGTATGGCGATCTGAATAGCTACCACCTGCGCGCGTGGGGCGATACCCGCGGCGACCATGAACTGCTGGCGGCGGCGCAGGATGCACACTGGCGGCACTTCCATCCACCGCGCAAGCGTCGACATTCACCGATTAAGTGTTAGACACTGTCTACCCGAAAACGGCAACCAAAGGTTGCCGTTTTGCTTTTAATGGGCTTCTTTCTTACCCGGGAACATCACGCTGGTGATAATCCCCAGCGCCAGCACGCCAAGCACCACAAACAGGCTTGCCGTGGCACCAATGCTGTAACCGTGGTGCCAGAAGTGATCGGTGGCATTTAATCCGAGCTTGAACGCCACGAAGAACAGCAGCAGCACCACCGCTTTCTCCAGATGCACCAGATACTGCTTCAGCGCTTCCAGCACGAAGTAGAGCGTACGCAAGCCGAGGATGGCGAACATCATTGCGCTGTAAATAATAAGCGGCTCACGGCTGACGGCAATAATGGCCGGCACGGAGTCAAACGCGAACATCACATCAGAGAGTTCCACGACCGCCACGCAAAGCAGCAGCGGCGTTGCGTAGCGCTTCGCCTTCTTCACGCGTCCAACCGTTACGTCCTGGTTTTCAGGTTTCTCCAGCTCCGCGTCCACCTCTTTCTGGGTCAGAATAAAGGCATTGCTGCTGATTTTAGGCCAGACAGGATAGAAGCGTTTCACCAGACGGTAAGCCAGATGGCCGGAGTAATCTTCAACCTCGTCACTCTCTTCATTACGTCTGAGCATCATCACCGCCGTCCAGCCGACGACCAGCGCGAAGATAACCTCGACGTAAGGCCCCAGACTCAACAGGCTGGTCCCGATGGCCACAAAGATACCGCGGAAAACAATCGCCCCGAGCACGCCCCAGTAGAGGACGCGGTGACGATATTTATCCGGCACGCCGAACCAGGCAAAAATCGCCATCATCACAAACAGGTTATCGACGGAGAGCACCTCTTCCAGCGCGTAACCGGTGAGGAACAGGCTCGCCATCTCTGCGCCGTGGTGAACATACAGGAACCCGGCGAAAGCCATGGCCATCATGACCCAGAAGAGGGACCACATGGCAGCGCTTTTCAGCGAGATCGGTTTATCGTGACGGTGCATAAAGAGGTCGATAAACATCGCCCCGACGGCCATCACTACAAAGACAACAACGGTTTCAGTCGGGAAACCGAGATGAGCAGCAGACATACACAACCCTTTTGGCAGACAAAACACAGCACCATGCAAACTGGCGTAAACCAGGAACGGAAAGGGGCAGGCTGTTTACCAGCCTTTACCCCTTAAAGCCGCGGCTTTTCAGGCCCGGCAAAGAGAGGTACTTTACCGCACTCCATGGGGTCGCGCATCTGCCGTTTAGGCGCTCATGCCGCGCAAACGCTGCAGTACGGCCACCAGAACCGCCACTGACCAGCCCACCATCAAGGCGCCGACCAGGCCTTCCACGCCCCCAATCAGCCGCCAGTGCTGAGGCAACGTGACATCGCCGTATCCCACCGTGGCGTAACTGACCAGCGAAAAGTAGAAGCTGGTGTTCCAGTCGTTAAATGCATCAATAACAAAATAAAACCCGGCGAACAGACCGGCTTCAAGAAGATGGGCGAAGATCATGGAGATAACGATCCCGACGTTACGCAAAACCACGCGCACCGCAGAGTCGACCTCTAAGTTAATGAATTTTAAAACGCAAAACATCCACAGCGAATGGATGACCACCGTAAGGGTAAGCAAAATAATGATGCTGAGTAGCTGCATGAAAGGTGCTCTGACCGGGAAGAAAAATGACCCCGCGAACGCAGCGGGGCACCTGGAGCTGTCTGGCCTGGTCGAAGCTTAGTGGATCGGAGGAAAAAAGTTGGTGCAATAATTGCGCTGCGTGATTATCACCCTTATAGAGTCTCCTCTTTGCGGCTGGTTCGACTGCTATGAGCGATATATCTGGAGCGCACTATCTGTGAGTCACCTCTTATTTACATCATTTAAACCTTCCATTAACTGGATAAAAAGAACGCGCCGTCGCTATAGTGGTTTTGTTTAATAAAACTCAGTTGTACCTAATAAAACAAAGAACATACCCTGCGAGGACACAATGACAGAACATTTACGTAACGGTGCTACCGCCACCGAGGACATAGAAAGAGAGACGATGCGGAAGGTGATCTGGCGTATTCTCCCGTTTCTGATTGTCAGTTACCTGGTCTCCATTATCGATCGCGGGAATATCGGCATGGCTTCGCTGCAGATGAATGAGGACCTTGGCCTCAGCAAAGCTGCATTTGGCTTCGCCAGCAGTCTTTATTTCGTGGCCTATTTTCTGTTTGAAGTACCCAGCAACCTGGCCATGCAGAAAGTCGGCGCCCGTCTGTGGATCCCGCGCATTATGATCAGTTGGGGCATCGTCTCCATGTGTATGTCCCTGGTGCAGAACACCACGTCGCTCTATATCGTCCGTTTTCTTCTCGGTGCTGCAGAGGCGGGTTTCTTTCCGGGCGTCGTGCTGTATCTGACCTGGTGGATCCCGTCCCGCTACCGCGCACGCATTATTGCGTCCTTTATGGTCGCCATCCCGCTCGCTAACTTCATTGGCTCCCCGCTTTCCGGGTTGATACTGTCACTGGATGGCTGGCTGGGTCTTCGCGGCTGGCATCTGCTGTTCATTATTGAAGGCTTGCCGGCGGTGCTGCTGGGTATTGCAGCCTGGTTTATTCTCCGGGATCGCCCTCATCAGGCGAGCTGGCTTAGCAGTGAACAGAAACAATGGCTGGAAACCACGCTGGAAACCGAGCGCAACCAGCAAAAGAATATCGGACACCAGACCACCTGGCAGTTGCTAAAGCATCGCCAAATCTGGCTGATGGCGCTGATTTACGCGGGTGCATCGTCCGCGGGTACCACCATCAGCGTCTGGTCTCCTCAACTGCTGAAATCCTTCCATCTCGATAATCTTGAGACAGGTCTGCTTAACGCCATTCCTTACGGTCTGGCATCTGTTCTCATGATTGTATGGGGACGGAATTCCGATCGTACCAACGAACGCCGCTGGCATACCGCACTCACGCTATTCATAATTGCCGCCGGCGTGTTCGCCGCCTTTGTGAGCGTTTCGCTGTCTGCCACGATCGTTATCCTCAGCATTATGCTGATAGGCGCCTATTCAATGAAAGGGCCTTTCTGGGCGCTGGCGTCCGGTTGGATGAGCAGTACCTCAGCGGCGGCGGGACTGGCCGCGATTGGTGCCATCGCAAACCTGATAGGCGGGGCGGTGATGGTAAACGCGTACGGCATTATCAATGAGCGGACGGGCAGCTACACGCTGGCGATGCTTCCGCTGGCCGCGCTGTGCGTGGCCGGGGGGATAGCGGTGCTCATTATGGGCCGACAGGCCCGCAACGCTCAGCTACACGAAAAACAGGTCACGCATTAGCGTTGACAGAAGCGGGACAACTGTCCCGCTTCTGCATTTAAAGATGTTCTTCCGCCGTATCGCTCGTTTCCCCAAAAAACTGCTGACAGAAGAGCTTACTGGCTCCCATTTTCTGCGACAGACGGCTTGCTGCCGCCTTCATCAACTGACCTATCTCCTTCTCACGACGATCTTCCGTCAGCCGTGAGATGGGGCCGGTCAGGGCTAACGCCGCAACCAGCTTGTCGTGAACGCCGAAGACAGGCATCGCAAACGCAGCGGTGTGGGGATCACGTGCCCCTGACGTGTAGAAAGGGAGTTCAGCGTCTCCCTCCGGCAGGCTCTCATTGAGCCCCCAATGGCGTAATATCTTACTGATGGCCGAATTATCGAGCGGAAACTGGCTACCGGGAAGATTGCTGTGTCGCAGGCCATGCGACGCTTCAGCGCGAAACAGGCAAAGCCGCTGCCCTCCCTCCAGCACATACCAGCTGGCACTCTCCTGAGACGCCAGGGATAAGGCCTGAAGCTCTGGCTGAACCACTCGGGAAAGATGGAAAGATTGTTCATACAGCTTGCCGAGGTAAAGCAGACGTGGGCCCAGCGCATAATTGCCGTCTTCATGCCTGACGACGTAATTCATCCGTTCAAGAGAATTCATCAAGCGGTAAACTGTGGTTTTGTGATAACCCGATAGCTGTGCCAGCGCGGTCAGCGTCAGGCTCTCATCTCCAGGACGGAAGCAATCCAGTAAAGCCAGCGCTTTTTCAACCGCTACAACGCCTTCATTCCCCATCATTATCTCCTTGTTAGCCCGGCAGTGAGTGTACCTCAAATTTTGTGAGTCACTTCGTGTTTACATCACAAACGCCATCTTGGGTCTGGCTAAAAGGAAAGCAACACCGCTATAGTTGTTTTGCACTGTACACCTGAATTGTACTTAGTAAAACAATATGGAGGCATTCATGTCCGTTACTGAAAAAAAACCGATTAATCGCCAGTTTGATCGCGTTTCTGCCGAGGACGTTCGTCGGGCTGCCGAGTATCAGGCCGCTATTCTGGCCGACGTGGCCGGTCGCCGCGGTACGCTTCATGGCCGCATCAAACCGCTGGCCCCACACATGTCCGTTGCGGGTCCGGCCATCACCGTTGAAGTCCGTCCGGGTGATAATCTGGCGATTCATGCCGCGATGGCGGTGGCGCAGCCCGGCGATGTCCTGATCGTCGATGGCAAAGGCGACCTGAGCTGCGCGCTGCTTGGGGAAATCATGGCCACTCAGGCTCAGGCGAGCGGCATTGCGGGCATTATTATTGACGGCGCTGTACGAGACGCCGATACCTTGAGCAAAGGTCACTACCCTGTCTTTTCTGCCGGTCTGAACCCCTGCGGCCCGACAAAGCTAATTTCTGGTCGGGTTAATCATCCCATTTCAGTCGCCGGGGCGACGGTTCAGGCCGGGGATCTGGTTGTCGCGGATATCGACGGCGTGGTAGTCATCCCGCGCGATGAGGTTCAGGAAGTTATCGCGCTGGCAAAAGGAAAGCTGGAGATGGAGACCCGACGCCTTGCCGCCATCCGTGAAGGCGATTTACGTCCACACTGGCTTGATGACGCGCTTCGTAAGGCAGGTATGTTAGATGACGGGGAGACGCTGTGATGGGGGGCAAAGACGTAGTTCTGGTTACCGGAAGCGACCTGGCGGAGCAGGCCATGGTGATGTTGCAGGGCTTTGAGGTGGTGTTTGCGGGCCGCCAGCCCACAGAAGATGAACTGATCGCGCTGTGTGAACGACACAATCCTGTGGCGATTCTGGTACGTTACGGCAAGATTACCGCGAAAGTCATGGATGCCGCCCCCGCTCTGCAGGTTATTTCCAAGCACGGAAGCGGGATCGATGTGATAGACCAGACGGCAGCGGCCGAGCGCAACATCGCCGTCCGCGCTGCGCCAGGTGCAAACGCGGCGGCAGTGGCTGAACATACCTGGGCGCAGATCCTCGCCTGCGCAAAGTCGGTGATACCTCTGGACAAGCGCCTGCGAGACGGGCACTGGGATAAGGCGACGCATAAATCCATTGAACTGGAGGGCTTAACGTTAGGGCTCATCGGATTGGGTGCTATCGGCTCGCGTGTGGCACATATTGGCCACGCATTCGGCATGAAGGTGCTGGCTTACGATCCCTATGCTAAGTCCATGCCTGCTCTGTGCGAACGCGCAGAAACGCTGAAAGGACTTCTTTCCCGTTCCGATGTCATCTCTTTGCACTGTCCGCTGACCGATGAGAATCGGGGGATGATCAATAGCCAGACGCTCGCACACTGCAAGCGGAACGCAATTCTGGTAAATACGGCACGCGGCGGACTGATCGACGATGAATCGTTACTGGCGGCGCTCAGGGATGGCACGCTGCACAGCGCAGCGCTGGACAGCTTTACCCACGAGCCGCTGACGGCGCCGCACCTCTGGCAGTCCGTAGAAAACGTGGTTATTTCACCGCATATTGGCGGCGTTACCGCAGCGTCATATATCAAGATGGGGACAGTGGCCGCGAGCAATATTCTTGCTGTAACAGACGTAACCACCGTCAGCCCGTAAAGCCATCTGTGACGAGTGGCAGTGCTCTTATGTCACTTGTCTTCTGCCAGCGCCTGAGCACACGCCCAGGCACTTGCCCATGCCCACTGGAAATTGTATCCGCCGAGCCAGCCGGTTACATCCATCACCTCACCAATAAAATAGAGCCCCGGCACGTTGCGCGCTTCCATGGTGCGTGAGGAGAGTTCATGGGTGTCGACCCCGCCAAGCGTCACTTCCGCCGTACGGTAGCCTTCGGTACCGTTGGGCTGCACCCGCCAGGCTGTCAGCGTCTCAACCAGCACCTCCTGTTCGCGGCTGTTAAGCTGCTTGAGCGACACATCGGGGATCTGACCCAGCACCTGCAAACATTCCACCAGACGTTTTGGCAACTGCATGGCCAGCGTGTTTTTCAGGCTTTGATTCGGGTGCGCCGCGCGTTGCTCGTTGAGGAAAGCCTCCAGGTCGCAATCGGGTAGCAGGTTAACCGTGACAAACTCCCCCGGCTGCCAGTAGCTGGAGATTTGCAGTACCGCCGGGCCGGAAAGACCACGGTGGGTAAACAGCAGGTTTTCACGGAAAACCGTACCGTCTTCAGCCGTAATGACCGACGGAACCGAGACGCCAGAAAGCGTCTGGAGCTGTTCCAGCAGGGGCTTATGCAGGGTGAACGGTACCAGCCCCGCACGGGTGGGCAGCACGTTCAGGCCAAACTGTTCGGCAATCTTGTAGCCGAATGGTGAAGCACCGAGCCCCGGCATGGAGAGGCCACCGCTGGCAATCACCAGGTTATCGGCGCTGACGCTTTCCCCGTTTAACTGCAGCGTGTAGCCCTGCTCATCGCGGGACACCTCCAGCACTTCCGTGCGCAGGCGCATCACCACGCGGCCCTTCTCGCACTCGGCCACCAGCATATCGACAATCTGCTGGGCGGAGTCATCACAGAACAGCTGGCCCAGCGTCTTCTCATGCCATGCGATACCGTGCTTACCCACCAGGTCGATAAAGTCCCACTGGGTGTAACGCGCCAGGGCCGATTTGCAAAAATGACGGTTCTGGCTCAGATAAGCTGCAGGTTCGACATAGAGATTTGTAAAGTTGCAGCGCCCGCCACCGGACATCAGAATTTTACGTCCTGGCTTTTTACCGTTATCCAGCAACAGCACGCGACGACCCGCCTGTCCGGCCATCGCCGCACAAAACATACCCGCCGCACCGGCGCCAATTACCACGGCATCAAACCTTTCCACGTCAAAATCCTCTTCGTTAACTGCCGCGGATTGTAAAGTTTCCTCTGTGGTCACACCAGCGCAATTAACCGAGATATCAGTCATATACTTGAAATATAAAATATATTTCTTTACCTAACGCCAACAAAGCCGAAGTTATATCAAAAAAAAGCTATATTTCACTTTGCCCGCCGCGCATTTGTCCTGGATAATGCGCCGCGTTCATGTCCTCAAAATGGCGTAACGTCCTATGCTACATTTGTTTGCTGGCCTGGATTTACATACCGGGCTTTTATTATTGCTTGCTCTGGTTTTTGTACTGTTTTACGAAGCGATCAACGGCTTCCACGACACTGCAAACGCAGTAGCAACGGTTATCTACACTCGCGCAATGCGATCGCAGCTCGCGGTTGTTATGGCGGCGGTATTTAACTTTTTTGGTGTTCTTCTGGGTGGACTGAGCGTTGCATATGCGATCGTGCATATGTTGCCAACGGATCTGCTTCTCAACGTTAGTTCTGGCCATGGCCTCGCTATGGTGTTCTCAATGCTGCTTGCTGCAATTATCTGGAACCTCGGTACCTGGTATTTCGGCCTGCCTGCATCCAGTTCTCACACCCTCATCGGCGCGATTATCGGTATTGGGTTAACGAATGCCCTCATGACCGGTACCTCGGTTGTTGATGCGTTAAACATCCCGAAAGTGCTGGGAATTTTCGCCTCACTGATTGTCTCCCCTATCGTGGGTCTGGTGGTCGCAGGCGGATTGATTTTCATCCTGCGTCGTTACTGGAGCAATACGAAAAAACGCTCCCGTATTCACCTGACGCCGGCAGAGCGTGAGAAGAAAGACGGCAAGAAAAAGCCGCCATTCTGGACGCGGATTGCCCTGATCCTTTCCGCTATCGGCGTTGCCTTCTCTCACGGCGCGAACGACGGTCAGAAAGGCATTGGTCTGGTAATGCTGGTACTGATTGGCGTCGCACCGGCGGGATTCGTGGTCAACATGAACGCCTCCGGTTACGAAATCACCCGTACCCGTGATGCGGTGAACAACGTTGAAATCTATTTCCAGCAACACCCTGAGCTGCTGAAGAAGGCAACCGGCGTTGACCAGTTGATCCCTTCTCCTGAAGCAGGCGCTACCACTGCGCCGGGCGAATTCCACTGCCATCCGGCAAACGCGATTAACGCGCTGGAACGTGCCAAAGGCATGCTGGGTAATATCGAAAGCTACGACAAACTGTCCGTTGAGCAACGTGGTCAACTGCGTCGCATTATGCTGTGCATCTCTGATGTCACGGATAAAGTGGCGAAGCTGCCAGAAGTGAATGCTGACGACCAGCGTCTGCTGAAGAAACTGAAAGGCGATATGCTCAATACTATTGAGTACGCGCCAATCTGGATCATCATGGCTGTCGCACTGGCTCTCGGTATCGGTACGATGATTGGCTGGCGTCGTGTGGCGACCACCATCGGCGAGAAGATCGGTAAGAAAGGCATGACGTATGCGCAGGGTATGTCCGCGCAGATGACGGCGGCGGTTTCAATCGGTCTGGCGAGCTATACCGGTATGCCAGTTTCGACCACCCACGTACTCTCCTCTTCCGTGGCAGGGACCATGATTGTTGACGGCGGCGGTCTGCAACGCAAAACCGTGACCAACATTCTGATGGCCTGGGTATTTACCCTTCCGGCCTCTATCCTGCTGTCGGGTGGGTTGTACTGGATTTCGCTGAAGCTTATCTAATCGGCAGAACGCGATAAAAAAGCGGGTCAGGAAACTGACCCGCTTTTTTTATGCTCAGTGCCAAATCATCAAGGCAATCATGCTGACCACAACCAGACCACACAGGGCGCTGGTTAAAATGAACTGACGGCGAAGACGCTCGCAACGGCGAATAAACTCTTCATCGTGGTGATCGCGATAACGCTGGTAATAGATATACCCTACCAGACGCATCTGCTTGCTGGGCTGTCCGTGCGAGGTGAAGAACCCTCCACCGTCCACATACTGATAAAGCAACGGATCGCAACCACGAAGTACCACTAACAGCGCACGTAACGATGAGAAGTAGCGCGCCATATTCACTATGCAAACCACGCATAACGCCCAAAACAATGCGACGGTGCTAATCATACATCCTCCCCGGCGTACGCCCACGAAGCAAGGCCTCTGAGCTACCGCACTCCAGTGCCCTGACAGACAGTTCAGTGAAAGAATGAACAAAAGTCGATCCGGTTCGCGTTTTAATATCCGAACGGCTCATTAAATAGTGTAGGAGATCCGTTAATTTTTTTGCCACAAGGTTAATCGTTATCAACACCAAAGCTTGAAAAATATGTTTTACTGGGCCGTAATGAAAGCATCAGACGACGGCTTTTCCATTTAGTCATCGATAACTTAAGGAAGGAGTAACACTATGGCTTACAAACACATTCTCATCGCGGTAGACCTCTCTCCGGAGAGTAAAGTGCTGGTTGATAAAGCGGTATCCATGGCACGCCCTTACAACGCGAAAGTTTCTCTTATCCACGTTGATGTGAATTACTCCGACCTCTATACCGGTCTGATTGACGTCAATCTCGGTGATATGCAGAAACGCATCTCTGAAGAGACACACCACGCCCTGAGCGAACTGTCCACCAACGCGGGCTACCCTATCACCGAAACCTTAAGCGGCAGCGGCGATCTGGGTCAGGTGCTGGTTGATGCGATTAAGAAATACGATATGGATCTGGTCGTTTGTGGTCACCACCAGGACTTCTGGAGCAAGCTGATGTCTTCCGCGCGTCAGCTGATTAACACCGTTCATGTGGATATGCTGATTGTTCCACTGCGTGACGAAGAAGACGAGTAAGTCTGCTTTCCCTCTCCCAAAGGGAGAGGGAACCGTTCGAGCCTCTTTCCAGCGCGGGTTGGGGTGACAGCATCAAACTGCACACCCTAACCTTCCTGTTCCGGCGTCCCCGAATAAATATCAAACCGGTGCCCTTTGGTAACCACCGCATTGGCCGTGGCCACGTCCGCCAGCGGCGGCGCATAGTCCGGGCGTTTCACCACCACGCGCTTCGTGGCTAGCTGACGAGCAGGCGCCAGCAAACCATCCGCGTCTAAATCCGGCCCGACCAGCGACTGGAACACCCGCATCTCTTTCTTCACCAGCGCGCTTTTCTGCTTATGCGGGAACATCGGGTCGAGATAGACCACCTGCGGACGCGGAGTGATATCGGTCAGCGCCGTCAGGCTGGAGGCGTGAATCAACTGCAAGCGCGCCTGCAGCCACGGCCCAATCTCCGGGTCGGCATAGCCACGCGTCAGCCCGTCGTCGAGCAGCGCGGCCACGACCGGATTGCGCTCCAGCATCCGCACGTGACACCCTACCGAGGCCAGGACAAACGCATCACGCCCTAAACCCGCCGTGGCATCCACCACGTCCGGAAGATAGCTTCCTTTGACGCCAACCGCTTTGGCAACCGCTTCACCGCGACCGCCGCCGAACTTGCGCCGGTGCGCCATGGCGCCCCCCACAAAATCGACAAATATCCCGCCGAGCCTGGGTTCGTCACGCTTACGTAATTCCAGATGCGCCGGCGTCATCACCAGCGCCATCAGGTTTTCATCATCATGCTCCAGCCCCCAGCGGGCGGCCAGAACAGATAAGGCGCCGTCTCCGGCGCCTGTTTCATCGACTAAACAGATCTTCACGTAACGGTTAGCCTTTAATTCCGTAGTGCTCAAGCATCGCATCCAGCTGCGGCTCGCGGCCACGGAAGCGTTTGAACAGCACCATTGGCTCTTCAGAACCGCCGCGCGTCAGGATGTTATCAAGGAACGACTGGCCGGTTTCACGGTTGAAAATGCCCTCTTCTTCAAAGCGAGAGAACGCATCCGCCGCCAGCACGTCGGCCCACAGGTAGCTGTAATAGCCTGCCGCATAGCCGCCCGCGAAGATATGGCTGAACGCGTGCGGGAAGCGGCCCCAGGTTGGGCCAGGAATAACGGCGACCTGCTTTTTGATCTCGGCCAGCGTCTCGAGGATTTTCGCCCCCTGCTCCGGACTAAACTCGGCGTGCAGACGGAAGTCGAACAGGCCGAACTCCAGCTGGCGCAGGATAAACATCGCCGCCTGGTAGTTTTTCGCCGCCAGCATTTTATCCAGCAGTTCTTTCGGCAGCGGCTCGCCGGTTTCGTAATGGCCGGAGATAAACGCCAGCGCGTCCGGCTCCCAGCACCAGTTTTCCATAAACTGGCTTGGCAGTTCGACCGCATCCCATGGCACACCGCTGATACCGGCAACGCCTGCGGTTTCGATACGGGTCAGCATATGGTGCAGGCCGTGGCCGAACTCGTGGAACAGGGTGATCACTTCGTCATGGGTAAACAGCGCAGGTTTGCCATTCACCGGACGGTTGAAGTTACAGGTCAGGTACGCCACCGGCTTCTGCAGGGAGCCGTCCGCTTTACGCATCTGCCCGACGCAATCATCCATCCATGCACCGCCGCGTTTGTTCTCGCGAGCGTACAGATCCAGGTAGAAGCTCCCGCGCAACTCGTTCTTCTCGTCATACAGTTCGAAGAAGCGCACGTCCGGATGCCAGACGTCGATGTCGGTACGTTCTTTGGCGGTGATCCCGTAAATGCGTTTAACCACTTCAAACAGGCCGTTAACGGCTTTATTTTCCGGGAAGTAAGGGCGCAGCTGCTCATCGCTGATGCTGTAAAGGTGCTGTTTCTGTTTTTCGCTGTACCAGGCGATATCCCACGGCTGCAGCTCGTCGACACCGTATTCCGCTTTCGCGAAGGCGCGCAGCTGCGCCAGCTCTTTCTCGCCCTGCGGACGCGCACGTTTCGCCAGGTCAGTCAGGAAATCGAGGACCTGCTGTGGATTTTCCGCCATTTTGGTGGCGAGGGATTTGGAAGCGTAGCTCTCAAAGCCCAGCAGCTGTGCCAGCTCGTGACGCAGCGCGAGGATTTCAGCCATCACCGGGCTGTTATCCCACTTACCGGCATTCGGGCCCTGATCGGAGGCGCGGGTGCTGTACGCACGGTACATCTCTTCGCGCAGCGCCTGATTGTCGCAGTAGGTCATGACCGGCAGGTAGCTCGGGATGTCCAGGGTTAAGAGGAAGCCTTCCTGCTCTTTCGCTTCGGCCTGCGCTTTCGCCGCCGCCAGCGCGCTTTCCGGCATACCGGCCAGCTCGGCTTCGTCGGTAATCAGCTTCGTCCAGCCCATGGTCGCGTCCAGCACGTTGTTGCTGTACTGGTTGCCCAGCTCAGACAGACGGGCCGCAATTTCACCGTAACGGGTCTGTTTCTCTTTCGGCAAACCAATGCCGGAGAGTTCGAAATCACGCAGAGCGTTATCGACCGATTTTTTCTGCGCGGTATTGAGTTCGGCATAGTGGTCGCCATCGCGCAGGTCGCGATAGGCTTTGTACAGCCCCTCGTGTTGACCAACCCAGGTGCTGTACTCAGAGAGCAACGGCAGGGTTTGTTCATACGCTTCACGGAGTTCCGGGCTGTTTTTCACTGAATTCAGATGGCTTACCGGGGAGAAGAGGCGTCCCAGCACGTCATCCACTTCGGCCAGCGGCTGACACAGATTTTCCCAGGTGTACGGCGCGCCCTGCGCCACCACGCTTTCTACCGCCGCACGGCAGTTGTCCAGCGCCTGTGTTACGGCTGGAACCACATGCTCAGGGAGGATTTTAGAAAACGGTGGCAACGAAAAAGGCGTCAGTAATGGATTGGTCATAAACGCTGTCCTGTTGAATAAGATGAATGAAGCGCGCATCCGGCGCTGTGCATATGCGATCTAGAATGGGGATAAGTGTAGAGGATTTCAATGCCAGACGTTGCGCTTTCGCGGCAGGATAAACTTTTCTGTATACTGTGGCGATACGCTCTATTTTTGCCCGATGGCGCTACGCTTATCAGGCCTACGTTTACTACCTGGAACACAATCATTCATGCTCAGTTATCGCCACAGCTTTCACGCAGGCAACCATGCCGACGTCCTTAAACACACCGTTCAGAGCCTGATCATTGAATCACTCAAAGAGAAAGATAAACCGTTTCTCTATCTGGACACCCACGCGGGCGCGGGACGTTATCAGCTGAGCGGCGAACATGCCGAACGCACCGGGGAATACCTGGAAGGGATCGCCCGCATCTGGCAGCAGGACGACCTGCCGGCAGAGCTGGAGCCCTACATTGGTGTGGTGAATCATTTTAACCGCAACGGCCAGCTGCGCTACTACCCTGGCTCGCCGTTGATTGCCCGCCAGCTGCTGCGCGAGCAGGACAGCCTTCAGCTGACCGAGCTGCACCCAAGCGACTTCCCGCTGCTGCGTTCTGAATTCCAGAAAGACAGCCGCGCCCGTGTGGAAAAGGCGGATGGCTACCAGCAGCTGAAGGCCAAACTGCCGCCGGTATCCCGTCGCGGTCTGGTGCTGATCGACCCGCCTTATGAGATCAAAACCGATTATCAGGCGGTAGTGAGCGGTATTAACGACGGCTACAAACGCTTTGCGACGGGCACCTATGCCCTGTGGTATCCGGTGGTGCTGCGTGCGCAAATTAAACGCATGATCAAAGACCTGGAAGCGACCGGTATCCGCAAAATTCTGCAAATTGAACTGGCCGTGCGCCCGGACAGCGATCAGCGCGGCATGACCGCTTCCGGCATGATTGTGATCAACCCGCCATGGAAGCTCGAAGCGCAGATGAACAACGTGCTGCCGTGGCTGCATAAGACGCTGGTGCCGGCCGGAACGGGCCATGCCACCGTCAGTTGGATCGTGCCGGAGTAATCGCAGTCATCGGTGGAAACTATTGATTTCAGGTATACAATCGCGGCAATTCACGATTAAGGATAAAAGCTATGACTAAGCATTATGACTACATCGCAATCGGCGGCGGCAGCGGCGGCATCGCCTCCATCAACCGCGCGGCCATGTATGGCCAGAAATGTGCGCTGATCGAAGCCAAAGCGCTAGGCGGCACCTGCGTCAACGTGGGTTGTGTACCGAAGAAAGTGATGTGGCATGCGGCCCAAATCCGTGAAGCAATCCATATGTATGGCCCGGATTACGGCTTTGACACCACCATCAATAACTTTGACTGGAACAAGCTGATCGCCAGCCGTACAGCCTATATCGACCGTATTCATACCTCGTACGACAATGTGCTGGGCAAGAACAACGTCGATGTTATTCATGGTTTTGCGCGCTTTGTTGACGCGAAGACGATCGACGTTAACGGTGAGACGATCACTGCCGATCACATCCTGATCGCGACCGGCGGGCGTCCGAGCCACCCGGATATTCCCGGTGTGGAATACGGTATCGACTCCGACGGTTTCTTCGAGCTGCCTGCTCTGCCAGAACGTGTTGCCGTGGTGGGCGCGGGATACATCGCCGTAGAACTGGCCGGTGTGATTAATGGCCTGGGCGCAGAAACGCACCTGTTCGTGCGTAAACACGCGCCGCTGCGTAACTTTGACCCGCTGATCGTCGATACGCTGGTCGAAGTGATGAATACCGAAGGCCCAACGCTGCACACCCACGCCGTGCCAAAAGCGGTCGTGAAAAATGCAGACGGTAGCCTGACGCTTGAGCTGGAAGATGGCCGTAGCCAGACCGTGGATTGCCTGATCTGGGCGATTGGTCGTGAACCGGCTAACGACAACTTCAACCTGGCGGCGACGGGCGTTAAAACCGATGAGAAAGGGTATATCGTTGTCGATAAATTCCAGAACACCAGCGTTCCGGGCATTTACGCGGTGGGCGATAACACCGGTGCGGTCGAACTGACGCCGGTTGCGGTTGCCGCGGGCCGTCGCCTCTCTGAGCGTCTGTTTAACAACAAACCGGAAGAGCATCTGGACTACAGTAACATTCCGACCGTGGTCTTCAGCCACCCGCCAATCGGCACAGTGGGCTTAACAGAACCTCAGGCGCGCGAGCAGTATGGCGACGACCAGGTGAAAGTGTATAAATCCGCGTTCACCGCGATGTATACCGCCGTCACCTCTCACCGTCAGCCATGCCGCATGAAGCTGGTCTGCGTGGGTCCGGAAGAGAAGATTGTCGGTATCCACGGCATTGGCTTTGGCATGGACGAGATCCTGCAGGGCTTCGCCGTGGCGCTGAAAATGGGTGCCACCAAGAAAGACTTCGATAACACCGTTGCGATCCACCCGACAGCGGCCGAAGAATTTGTCACCATGCGTTAAGCAAAATGCCCCTCTGCGGAGGGGCGTTTGTTTCAGACATAAATGGTTGCACAACGAATGCTCTGAATTATTTGCCCCATAAATCTGTCTAAAAATCCCTTTTAGCCTTTATTTTTCAGGCAATTGCTGTTCTAACTCCGCAAATACCTCGCGTTTAAAAACGTGATCAACCGCACATTTCCCTCAGCCAACACCGAAGCGAATGTCTACGCTTATAAGACGCCCGGAAAAAACTGTTATTTTGAACACACAACCGGAGGTCCTTATCGCCATGTTCAACCAGAAACTACAGGCTGCCGAGAACATCGAGTTCGAGATTGCAGAAGAGCTGCGCTACGAGACCGATCCCTGCGAGTTAAAACTGGATGAAATGATTGAGGCGGAGCCGGAACCCGAAATGATTGAGGGGCTACCCGCCTCTGATGCTCTGACGCCCGCCGATCGCTATCTGGAACTGTTCGAGCACGTGCAGTCGACACGGCTGTTTGCGGACAGCAAAACCTTCCCCGACTGTGCCCCGAAGATGGATCCTCTGGATATTCTGATCCGCTATCGCAAGGTCAGGCGCCACCGGGATTTCGACCTGCGCCGGTTCGTGGAGAACCACTTCTGGCTGCCAGAGACCTATACCACGGAATATGTCTCTGACCCCGGCCTGTCGCTAAAAGAGCACATTGACAGCCTGTGGCCCGTGCTGACGCGCGAGCCGCAGGACCACATCCCCTGGTCTTCTCTGCTGGCGCTGCCGCAGGCCTATATCGTGCCCGGCGGGCGTTTTAGTGAGACCTATTACTGGGATTCCTACTTCTCCATGCTGGGTCTGGCAGAGAGCGGACGTAACGATCTGCTGAAATGTATGGCGGATAACTTCGCGTGGTTGATTGAACGCTACGGCCATATCCCGAACGGTAACCGTACCTATTATCTCAGCCGCTCCCAGCCGCCGGTATTTGCCCTGATGGTAGAGCTGTTTGAAGAGGATGGTGTGCGCGGTGCAAAGCGCTACCTTGAACACCTCAAAATGGAGCATGCCTTCTGGATGGACGGGGCGGAATCGCTGCTGCTTAATCAGGCCTATCGCAGCGCGGTGCGTATGCCGGATGGCTCGCTGTTAAACCGCTACTGGGACGACCGTGACACGCCGCGTGATGAATCATGGATTGAGGATGTGGAAACCGCCCGTCACTCTGGTCGTCCGCCGAATGAGGTTTATCGCGATTTGCGCGCAGGCGCGGCCTCCGGCTGGGATTACTCCTCGCGCTGGCTGCGGGAGCCTGGCCGACTTGCCAGCATCCGCACCACGCAGTTTATTCCTATCGATTTGAACGCGTTCCTGTTCAAACTGGAAAGCGCGATCGCCAATATTTCGGCATCGAAAGGGGATAAAGAGACCGCGGAACTGTTCCGCCAGAAAGCCAGCGATCGCCGCGCCGCGGTGAACCGGTATCTGTGGGATGACGAGAATGGCTGTTACCGTGACTACGACTGGCGCCGCGAGGTCATGGCGCTGTTCTCAGCGGCGAGCATTGTGCCGCTGTACGTTGGCATGGCGACTCACGAGCAGGCTGAACGCTTGTCGGATGCGGTAAAAGCACGTCTGCTGACGCCGGGCGGGATTCTGGCCACCGAGTACGAAACCGGCGAGCAGTGGGATAAACCCAACGGCTGGGCGCCGCTGCAGTGGATGGCGATTCAGGGCTTCAAACAGTACGGCAATGACTCGCTGGGCGATGAGATTGCCTGGAGCTGGCTGCAGACGGTGAATCATTTCTATAAAGCCCACCATAAGCTGATTGAGAAATATCACATCGCCAGCAGTACGCCGCGCGAAGGGGGCGGGGGTGAGTACCCGCTGCAGGATGGCTTCGGCTGGACTAACGGCGTGGTACGGCGGTTGATTGGGTTGTATGGGGAGCCGTGATCTTCTGCGGTCTGATGCCCGTATCCATCCCTCTCCTGCCGGGAGAGGGAGAAGACAGGATTAACGAATCACTTCATAAATGGCGGTCTGGATGGACTGCCATTTTTTTGTAGTGGCATCCGGCTGTGATTGTGCCCGACGCGTCGCCATATCCAGATCATGCTGCTGGCGCTTCACCACTGCAGGCACGGTGCAAAACGCCTTCAGATACTGTTTACGCATTGACGTCAGGGACTCGCCATTCGACATGGCATGGCTGAGCGTGTTGATAAAGCGCCGGCACGGCTTCTGTTCCACCATGTTCTGTCGGTAGCGCAACATCAGCTCCAGCACGTCGTCATAGTCAGCCGACATCGCCTCTTCCGTCCAGGAGAGCTTCCAGTCCATCCCTCCCTGCAAAAACAGCAGTGCCACCCGGGTATCATTGCGGTTAATCGCCGACCGGAAATTATTCTCGTCCCAGGTCACGCCCATGCGCGACAGCGTCTCGCGCGAGGACGGGGTTTCGCGCATCTCCTGAGGCTGGGCCGTTTCTGCAACGTTCCCGGCTGCAGGCTGGGGTTTACTGCTGGTTACCAGCCAGAAGCCGCCCGCCACAATGGCAATCACCATCACGCCAACCGCCCCCCATAACGCGCCGGAAATAAGCTGCTCACGCTGTTCTGGCGTGCGCGGTGCGCGCTGGGTCGGTTTTTCAATCGTGTCACGAACCTCAAAGAGATCCCCGCCGGTCACGCGATCCATTTTCTGCGCCTTTTCCCAGAAAGCATGCAGCTCGCTGGCATCCACCGCCATCAGTCCGGCCGGGTTGACGCGGGTTCTCCCCTCTTCAAAAGCACGTTGAACCGGTCGGGTGATCTGCGTGTAGTAGTTATCCAGCAGCTGGATTTGCGCCGAACTTAACGCTTTCTGCACGGTAATATTGTTGCGGATTTGCCGAATATCATCGAGGAAGGTTTGCAGGGTTTTCCGCGGTTCCACCATCAGCGTGAGCATTGACGGATCGTTAAACAGCGAGGCGTAGTAGCGGCTGAACTCTTTTTTATCCACCAGCATCTGTGCCAGCTCACTGAACATCATGCCGCTCAGCACATCATTGATGTCACCAAGCTTCAGCCAGCGCCGCACGCGGTCCGCGTTAAACAGGGTTTTAAGATGGTTATTCAGCCGCACCTGATCGGGCCAGGCCTGCTGGATGAGCCCTTTTATCATCAACTCAATCGTACGCACCTGCTTGTGCGCCTGTTGTTGCTGGAGTTCACTGCCAGGCGCCACTTCGGTGCTGTAGGTCAGAAGAGGCTGCTGCAAACGAAGGTGCTCCAGGGTGGTCACAAACCGCATCGCGGCAATCAGCTGGTTTTCACTGACATCCTGACCGCTTTCGTACTGAGGAACACGCTGCTGAAGCAGACGCAATTGCAGCGTGAATTCGGACATCTCCGCGTCATTCAAATTGAGCGTCTTCGCAACCGCATTCCAGCCCCCCAGGCCTAAACGCGCGCTGTCCAGTTGTTCCAGAAACCAGCGTGGATCTTTTCCCTCAGAAACATGTACATTCAGGAGAAGTAAAATTTCAACCGAGGCCTGGCGAATAACCGCCAGACAGTGTTCGAACTGTTCGCGGATAGGGTGTGCTGTGCTGAGAGTCATTGTTTTCCTTAAGCGACAACGAAGACAACCAGAATGGGCCCGTAATGGCCGTTTTTCTTTTTATTTATACGAGGTTAACCATACCTGACTTTCTGTTGAAATAAAGTGACACCACGAAAATCATTTTAAATGTTTCAGGAGAATCTGAATGCCTGTCTTAACGACATCGCGTCTTATCTGTTCACCGCTGCAAGACCATGACTGGCCCTTTTTCCTGGCGTTACAGCACGACCCCGAGGTGATGCGTTTTGTCGCGGAAGATCGCCCCGTGGAGGCGATCCGCGAGGCGTTCGACTCTCGTCTGACGCCCTGGGCGCCGGGCAGCGCGCACTGGCTTTGCCTCGTTGTGCGTGACGCCACCTCCGGCGTACCGCTCGGCGTCACCGGTTATATTCATCGCGATGACGATTGCGCGGAAGTGGGTTTTCTTTTTGCACCTGCGGCCCAGGGGAAAGGTTACGGCTTCGAATCGCTGCAGGCGCTGTGCGGTTACGCCTTTCATCAGGGCGGCATCCGCCGCCTCACCGCCACCGTCACGGCGGGGAATATCGCCTCCAGACGCCTGCTGGAAAAAACGGGCTTTCGTCTGGAGGGCGAGTTACGCGAGAGTTATTACCTTGGCGGACAATGGCATAATGACTGGCTGTTCGGTTTATTGAAGCAGGAATATCTCAGCAATCATTCCTGATCTATAGCCATTTGGCGGATATTTCGCGTGCGTCGTTTACTCTACAATATTGCCATTAAGAGGAAACGAATATGAAAGGTCATGCGCTGAAGATATCTTCTGCCGCCATTGCGTTAATAAAAAAACACCAGGGGCTTTCTCTGGAGAAATATCGTGATGAAAACGGTTTATGGGTTATTGGCTATGGCCATGTTATTCGCCAGGGCGAATGTTTTCAGCGTCTTATCACGCCGCTACAGGCTGAATATTTACTTCACGATGATATTCAGCTGTGCGAAACGCTGCTGCGGGAAAAATTTAAACGCCCGTTAACCCAACAGCAGCACGACGCGCTGGTGTTAATGATGCTCAGTTTCGGTGAGACGACCTCACTCCCGACCGCAATTCTTCAGGCCGTCGCCCGGGTATAGTACATCGCGGCCTGGGTTCTGTTTTTCACCTCCAGGCGGCGGAAAAGCGCTTCCAGGTGCGCTTTCACCGTGGCGGCGCTGATGTTGAGATTGCGCCCGATCTCTTTGTTGGACTCCCCCGCCGCCAGTAATTTCAGGACTTCGCGCTGGCGTTCGCTTAAGGATAATAACGCCTGCGGCGCCGACGGTTGCCTCACCCACTCACCGGGGAAGCACACCATTCCTCGGGAGACCGAATCCAGCACCGCGGAAAAGCGCTCCGGGTGCGCATTGCGGGGAACAATGGCCATCACGTTTCGCTGCAGCAATTGTTCAACCCATCGGGCCTCTTTTTTAGCCAGAACCATTACCACGCGTATCGTCGGAAAACGCTGCATGATCGCTTCCAGCCAGGCGATCCCCTCATCCTCAATTAAATTCCCGTCAATCATGACGATAGCCGTGGGTGACGCTGAAATTTGCGCCCATAAATCTTCTGCCTGACAGCTTCCCGTAATATTTATTTCCGGAATTAATTTCTGAAGACTGTGTATCGCTCCGTGAATAAACAGGGACTGCCTGTCAAACATAATTACCCGCATCGTTTTTCTCCCTCTGAGAGTCGCGAAGGGAGATTCTACAGAGGCATTATTTAAGAAAAAACTCAATGAACGGAGACGTTACAAATCCACCAGTGTTATTTATATCTCCCAGTATCTGGACACATTCAATTTGAGGATTTCCTTAAGAGGTTCCTTCCCCTTAAGCGAAGGCATCACAGGAACATACCGCCTGACACTTCAATACGTTGCGCATTCATCCAGCCCAGTTTATCGCTGAGCAGCGCCGCAATGGCATCACCGATATCATCCGGCAGCCCTACGCGCCCGAGCGCCGTCTGCGTTGCCAGCATCTGGTTAAGCTGCGCGTTGTCACGCACGCGTCCGCCGCCAAAGTCGGTTTCTATCGCACCGGGAGCAATGATATTGACGGAGATACCGCGCGCGCCCAGCTCTTTCGCCTGGTAGCGGGTCAGCACTTCCATCGCCCCTTTCATTGCCGCATAGGTGCCGGAACCGGGTTGCGTAAAACGGGCCAGCCCGCTGGAGACGTTCAGGATCCGCCCACCGTCGTTCAGCAAGGGAAGCAAACGCTGCGTCAGGAAAAAAGGCCCTTTGAAATGGATATTCAGCGCCTCATCAAACTGGGCTTCCGTTGTCTCGGCATAGGGCGCGTACAAGCCCGTCCCGGCGTTGTTTAATAAATAATCAAAGGTTTCACGCTGCCATACGGTCTTAAGGATTTCCTGAAGCTGAGCGGCAAAAAGGTCGAAACTGGCAACATCGCCGACGTTGAGCTGCAATGCGGCCGCGTTAATGCCTTTTTGCTGAATTTCGCGCACAACATCCAGCGCTTCCTGTTGGCTTCGGTTATAGGTCAGGATAATTCCCGTTCCGTCTGCTGCGAGCTTCAACGCCGCGTTTTTACCCAGACCACGGCTACCACCTGTGACTAATGCAATACGTTCAGACATAAGAAACCTCGTTTTGACTGTTGTGGAGATTGAGAAAGAGCTTATTAGGTGATAGAAGATCAATAAAGATGTCGCAGAGCGCTTCACTGTTTCAATTGCAACAACAATGAGCTTCGTCTATGGATAAAATTCACGCAATGCAGCTGTTTGTTCGTGTCGCGGAACTGGAGAGTTTTTCCCGGGCGGCGGAGTCACTGACGCTGCCGAAAGGCAGTGTTTCGCGGCAAATTCAGGCGCTGGAAAACCGACTGGGAACCCAGCTATTGCACCGAACCACGCGTCGCGTAAGCCTGACGCAGGACGGCATGGTGTATTACGAGCGGGCAAAAGATCTTCTGACAAACCTGGATGAACTGGACGGTATGTTCCAGCATGACCCCTCCACCATCAGCGGTCGGTTACGCGTGGATATGCCCGTCAGCGTTGCTCGAAATTTAGTCATCCCCAAACTGCCTGCTTTTCTGCAGCAATATCCGGGCATCGAGCTGGAACTTAGCAGCAGCGATCGCCTGGTGGATGTTATTCGTGAAGGGTTTGATTGTGTGGTACGCGTCGGCGCGCTCAAAGACTCGGGACTTATCGCCCGCCCGCTGGGTAAGCTGTCGGTGATTAACTGCGCCAGCCCGGATTATGTCACGCGTTTTGGCTATCCGGAAACGCTGGAAGATTTAGGTTCACACGCCGTCATTCACTACGCCGCCACGCTGGGAACACGTCCCCTGGGCTTTGAATTTTATAACGGCACGTCGACGCAGTGGGTGAAGACGGGCGGGGTTTTGACCGTCAACAGCACAGAAACGTATCAGGCGGCCTGTATCGCCGGGCTAGGTATTATCCAGGTGCCGCGCGTTGGCGTGCGTGACGCTCTGCGCACCAGGAAGTTGATTGAAGTTCTCCCGCAGTACCGGGCGGAACCGATGCCGGTATCGCTGATTTATCCCCACCGGCGCAACCTCTCCCGTCGGGTACATCTGTTTATGGAGTGGCTTACTGCACTCACAAAAGCTTACGTGGATTAGTCGCAAGCTATAATTCAATAACATCCAGCCAAACGAAAAGGAAAAGTCGCGTGACGCCGGAAAACAACCCGCAACGACCTACCCAACATTTAGATTACGAACCCATCCAGAAGATGGAAACCGGGCCTGAAGAAGTAAAAATGCCAGGCACCGCCAGCAAAGCGCTGGGGACTGTCACCAGCCTGGCAGAGCGGATACAGCAGTTCCCCATGATTGCGCACCTGATACGCGCAACAGAGCGGTTTAATGACCGCATGGGTAACCAGTTTGGGGCTGCCATCACCTATTTCTCTTTTTTATCGATGATCCCGATCCTGATGGTGTCCTTTGCCGCAGCCGGTTTTGTGCTCGCGTCACACCCAACGCTGTTGCAGGATATCTTCAATAAAATCCTGAATAACGTCAGTGATCCGACCCTCGCCACCACGCTCAAAAACACCATTAATACCGCCGTACAGCAACGTACGACGGTCGGTATCGTCGGCCTGTTGATTGCCCTTTACTCCGGGATTAACTGGATGGGCAACCTCCGCGAGGCCATTCGTGCCCAGTCGCGCGAGGTGTGGGAGCGTAAGCCTCAGGACCAGGAGAAAATCTGGGTTAAGTATCTTCGCGACTTTATTTCGCTGATTGGCCTGCTCGTCGCGCTGATTGTGACGCTCTCCATCACCTCTGTCGCCGGTTCGGCGCAGCAGATGATTATCTCTGCGCTCTATCTGGATTACATCGAGTGGCTGAAGCCCGCGTGGCGCGGCATTGGACTGGCTATTTCCATCTTCGCCAACTATCTGCTGTTCTTCTGGATCTTCTGGCGCTTACCCCGCCATCGTCCGCGTAAGAAGGCGCTGATCCGCGGCACATTGATTGCGGCGATAGGCTTTGAAGTGATCAAAATTGTGATGACTTACACTCTGCCATCGCTGGTGAAATCCCCTTCTGGCGCGGCGTTTGGCTCGGTGCTGGGGCTGATGGCGTTCTTCTACTTCTTCGCCCGCCTGACCTTGTTCTGCGCGGCGTGGATTGCCACCGCCGAGTACAAAGACGACCCGCGTATGCCGGGTAAAACACACCGATAACACCTCTCCCGGGCTGAAACTTCAGCCCGATTCATCATTTCAGCATATAAATCCAGTCCGTAACTTTTATTTAACCAAAAACCAGTTTTATCAGCTGATATTTGAAAACTGTGAAGCATTTCATAGAAGTGTTTTGTCTGGCCTGAACATTATCCGCTTTTTGTTGCTTTTATCACCAGTGGGCGGCTTTGTTACAGATTGAAATGTCGCTTTTGCTGTGCGTAATATGGCCTTTCGTCCGACTAAAAATAAGAAAATATTATGCAAGCAACAGCCACAACACTCGACTCCGGCGCGGAAACCGCGCCGGTTAACTCGCGAAACAAAGTTGTCGTCGCCTCGCTGATTGGCACCGCCATTGAGTTCTTCGACTTTTACATTTATGCCACCGCAGCGGTCATTGTCTTTCCGCATATTTTCTTCCCGCAGGGTGACCCGACGGCAGCCACGCTGCAGTCTCTGGCTACCTTTGCGATCGCGTTTGTTGCGCGTCCGATTGGCTCTGCCCTGTTTGGACACTTCGGCGATCGCATCGGCCGTAAGGTCACGCTGGTGGCCTCGCTGCTGACGATGGGGATCTCCACCGTCGCTATCGGCTTGCTGCCTACCTACGAAACCATTGGTATTCTGGCCCCGATGCTGCTGGCGCTGGCGCGTTTTGGTCAGGGTCTGGGGCTGGGCGGTGAATGGGGGGGTGCGGCGCTGCTGGCCACGGAGAACGCACCGGCACGCAAACGCGCGCTGTACGGTTCATTCCCGCAGCTTGGCGCACCGATTGGCTTCTTCTTTGCGAACGGGACTTTCCTGCTGCTCTCCTGGCTGCTGACGGACGAACAGTTCATGAGCTGGGGCTGGCGTATTCCGTTCGTCTTCTCCGCCGTGCTGGTGCTGATTGGCCTGTATGTCCGCGTGTCACTTCACGAAACGCCGGTTTTCGCTAAAGTTGCCGCCGCAAAAAAACAGGTAAAAGTGCCGCTGGGTACGCTGCTGACTAAACACGTCCGCGTGACGGTACTGGGCACGTTTATCATGCTCGCGACCTACACGCTGTTCTATATCATGACGGTCTATTCAATGACGTTCAGCACCGCCGCCGCGCCGGTTGGGCTCGGCCTGCCGCGTAACGAAGTGCTGTGGATGTTGATGATGGCGGTCATTGGGTTTGGCGTCATGGTGCCGATTGCCGGCCTGCTGGCGGATAAGTTTGGTCGTCGCTCAAGCATGATTGTTATCACCACGCTGATCATTCTGTTTGCCCTGTTCGTCTTCCCGCCGCTGCTGGGTTCAGGTAGCCCTGCGCTGGTGATGGCGTACCTGCTCATTGGTCTGAGCCTGATGGGCCTGACCTTCGGCCCGATGGGCGCGCTGCTGCCAGAGCTGTTCCCGACGGAAGTGCGTTATACCGGCGCGTCGTTCTCCTATAACGTTGCCTCTATTCTGGGTGCGTCCGTTGCGCCTTATATCGCCACCTGGCTGCAGGCAAATTATGGCCTGTTCTACGTGGGCGTTTACCTGGCCGCCATGGCAGCACTGACGCTGATTGCCCTGCTGCTGACCCACGAGACGAAGCACCAGTCTCTGTAATTCACCGCGGCCTGATACCCTCTCCCCCAGGGAGAGGGTAAAGGTCCCGAAAGCCGTACGTTATTTTTTCATCTGCGACAAAATGTTCCGGCACTGATTCGCATCCCCTTCTGACGGCGAAATTAACGCCAACAGCGCCGCCGCTGGCGTAACCAGCGTCGCGAGTGCTGCCGCCACCGCGCCGCGCGCAATCAGAGGACCGGGTTTCACACCCGCCTGAGGATTTTTAAAGGTCCCACGCACGTAGAGCGGCGAACGCAGGGTGATGATACGAATCCCCTTACTTTCCGGATCGATGGTTAAATCAAGCTGCTCGGAGGCCATACTGGCGGTGCCGGTCACGTTGATAACCGCGTTCTCCGTATCGAAGGCAAAAATCTGCGGGCGCGCCACGCCGTTGACCAGATCCAGGTTGGCCGCCGCACAGTTCACCCGCACCTCATCATCACCGAAGATTTGCCCGATGACGTAGTTCCCGACGTTCAGCCCCAGGATCTCCATCAGGTTACGGCTCACCAGCCCGTCATTCATCAGAAGCTTCAGGTTACCGTTACTGCTCCCGAGCAGTGCAGCCACGGAATTCCCCACGCCGCGGATATCCGCATCGCCGTTCATTTCACCCAGGGTTTTCTGCATCAATTCCACGTTCGGCATCAGCTCTTTCAGTTTGAGCCGGCGGGCCTTAATATCGGCACGCCCCTGCATCGGCTTTTTATCGCCTTCGAGGTGAATGTTCGATGAGATGGTCCCACCCGCCATGCCAAACTTCAGCGGCTGCAGGCGTAAATCGGCATTTTTAAGCAGGATATGGGTCGAAAGATTGCTGATCGGCAGCGTACTGCCATGTTCGATTTTGCCCCCTTTAAAGCGAACATCCGCATCCATTACGTCCCACTTATCGGTCTCAAAGCGATCGTAAGGCAGGACTTTCCCCGCCGGCTGGCGATCTTTTTTCACCTCTTTTGATTTCGTGCCTTTACCGGAATCAATCCCGATCAGCGGCCCCAAATCGGCCAGCCGCAGCTGGCGAGACTCCACATCGCCTTCCAGTTTCGGGCGCGGTTTTCCGGTGGTATAGGTCAACGAGCCATGGATATCGCTGTCGCCAATACGGCCATTGAAATCGCGATAATCAAATACCGACGATTTTTCCGTATCGATTTTTGCCACCAGATGACCGTCCGTCTCAAACGGTGGCGTATCTGGCAGCAGGACGCCAGTGAGTTCATACAGTTCACCCAGCGAATCACCGGCAAATTTCAGCCGCAGATCAACGCCCCCCATGTTCATAGGGTCGTTGACGGTCCCGGTGAAGGCCACCCGCGTGTTCCCGGAGCGGAAATCCGCCTGCACAGGAAACGGCGTCGAGTCGCTTCGAAGCGCCAGCATGCCGCCAATTTTGCCAGTGCCGGTCAGGGGCTGCCCTTTGTAGCGCCCTTTGGCCTTCAGGCCGAAAACATAATCCCCGGCTTTGGCATTATCGCCCTTCGCTTTTGCGCCGGTCACTTCGCTAAACGGCAGCGGTTTGCCCAACGGATCGACCAGGATCTCGATATCAGCTTTGCTGACCTTGTCGTCGATGGCGATCCGCCCGCGATCGAAAAGAATATTGTCGAGACGGAATGACCATGATGAGGGTTGCGCATTGGGATCTTTTTCGTCGCTGCTGGCGAGATCAAACGTCCAGTTGTTGTTCTTTTCGGAAAGGCGGATCAGACGCGCATCGGGCTGCTGAAGCTTGATCCACGGCAGGTAAACCGTTTTGGTCAGTAGCGCTAACGGGGCCAGCGTGGCTTCTACGCGGGGCAGATGCACCATTGTCACGTCAGGAATATCCGGCGGGTTGCCGAGAATGATGTCGTCGGCGTGGACATGTGGCCAGGGGATCCAGCTTCGCCAGCCGGTCTCCTCTTTCTGGCGTTCCCACACTACCCCGAGATCGCCGCGTATGGCGAAGGGGCGATTGAGTTCGGTGGAGACTTTCTGGTTGATGGTCGGCTTAAGGCGGTTCCAGTCAAACGTCGCGATAATGACGACGGCGACCACGATCAACAACAATAAAATCCCTGCTGTCCAGGAGATTACCCTGGTTGTTTTTGTCATTGTTATCCCCTTTCCTGATGACCTTACCTGTAAAACTATAGTTCAGACAAAGGGAAGCGGGCAGATCAGAGGATCGTTATCACGGAATCGAGGGTATCCATTGGGACCGGACGAGAGAGGAAATAGCCTTGTGCCGCTGCCGCGGGAGAATTTTGCACATCACGCCACTCTTCCAGCGTTTCCACGCCTTCCACTATCACGCCCTGGCAGTAGCGGTTCATCAGCTGTAATAACAGCGTAAACAGATTCCGCCCTTCCGGGGTCTGGCGCAGCATAATGAACAGGTCGCGGGCCACTTTAATGTAGTCGTAACGCACTTCGCTGAGGGCAGAGAAGTTCGCCATCCCGGTGCCAAAGTCATCCAGCCACAGCGGGCCGAATTCGCACATCGAGGCAAATGATGAGTCCTGTGGCAGACGAACATGCTCCACCAGCTCAAAGCGCATCCACGGTAAGGAGGCGATCAGCTCCTGTAATTTCGCGTTCTGGCGCAGCGCCAGCAGGGTGGGTCCATCGACGTTGACCGAGGCGAGGATGGCGTGCTGTTCGAAAAAGGCCTGTTTGGTTGCCAGCATACGGAGCTGTTCTTCCAGCACATCCAGGCGCTGGCGCACGGCAACTTCGGCAAAATAGCGGTCCGGTGCGATACGCTGTGAGGGGTTTGACGGGTGCGTCACGACGGTCAAAATTTCAATAGCCATCAGTCGACCGTCCGTTCGGTAGATCGGCTGATAGGTGTACGCACGCTCACATTGCAGCCAGTAGCGATGCTCCTGCAAGTTCTCAATACTTGCCTCAGGCGTAGTGCTCAGCCGCTGGATAACCTGCTCTGACTTCATTTCAGATGTCCTGTTGTTGGATGGCCTTTCTGGACTCGTCAAAGGGTTATCGGCCCGGCAATTGAGAACTTTATGTTCAATTCAACCGGAAAATGAAATTAAGCGGGCAGAAATTAACAGGAACACGCGCTGGCTCAAATAAAATAATGGAACGTCGTTTTAATATAGTTGACCGCATAATTCACTCAGCGCACACTACCGAAAATTACTCTGTTCAGGTTCACGACTATGACCAAGAAAATTGCCGTGATTGGCGAATGCATGATTGAGCTGTCACAAAAAGGCGCGGAAGTCAGCCGCGGTTTTGGTGGCGATACGTTAAACACCTCCGTTTATATTGCCCGTCAGGTTGCCCCTGAGGCCCTTACCGTGAACTACGTCACCGCCCTGGGGACGGACAGTTTCAGCCAGCAAATGCTGGAAGCCTGGCAGAGTGAGCAGGTGGACACCTCGCTGATACAGCGTATGGAAAACCGCCTGCCGGGGCTTTACTACATTGAAACCGACGATACCGGCGAGCGGACCTTCTACTACTGGCGTAACGAAGCCGCGGCCAAATTCTGGCTGGAGAGCGACGCTGCGGCTGCCATCTGCGAAGCGTTAGCCACCTTTGATTATCTTTATCTGAGCGGGATTAGCCTGGCTATTTTAAGCTCAGCCAGCCGTGAAAAGCTGCTGTCGTTACTGCGTGAATGCCGCGCCAATGGCGGCAAGGTTATTTTCGATAATAACTACCGTCCGCGCCTGTGGGCCAGCCGTGAAGAGACGCAGCAGGTTTATCAGCAGATACTGCAATGCACCGATATCGCCTTCCTGACGCTCGATGATGAAGATGCGCTGTGGGGTGAGAAACCCGTTGATGAGGTGATTGCGCGTACGCAGGCCGCCGGCGTAAGTGAAGTGGTGATTAAGCGCGGGGCTGATTCATGTCTGGTCGCCATCGCAGGTGAAGCCGTCATCGACGTTCCTGCGGTGACGTTGCCGAAAGAGAAAGTGATTGATACGACGGCGGCGGGTGATTCATTCAGTGCGGGCTATCTGGCGGTGCGTCTGACGGGCGGGACGCCTGAAGCGGCGGCCCAGCGTGGACACCTGACGGCGAGCACCGTGATCCAGTATCGCGGGGCAATTATTCCGCGTGAGGCAATGCCACAGTAAAAAAAACCCTCTCCGACAGGGAGAGGGTTTTGAATGAGGGGCATTACTGCCCCTGCGGGATATCCGTTGCGTCCTGATGCAAATCATCTGCCGTAGCAGCCTGCGATGGCTGCGGCGTGGAGGCCATAATGGTATTCCAGGTCGACTGAAGTTCCTTCATGTCATATTCCGGCTCGCCTTTCGGCTGCAGAAGAATCAACGCCATTTCCTGCGACAGCTGCTGACGTAAGTCCTGATTCAACATATCGACGGTCAACCCCTCCAGGAAGTCCTGACGAAGCTTCTGGTACTGCTCCGGCGCGATATCCACCACCTGATTCTGCAGTGAGCGAATACGCTGGCTGATCAGAATGTCGGTATCGGCGCGGGCATACGTTGCAAACAGCTTCTGCAGCTCAAGTTTTTTCTGCGCGACCAGCGCATTGAACTCTTCTTCCGACAGACCCTCTTTGCGCACTTTTGCCAGCTCTTTTGCCACCACGCCCAGATTCGCATTCAGCTTATCGCCCGGCGATTCAACGTTAATGGCACACTGTGCACGCTGGAACAACACGCGGCAGTCAAAGCCGAGACCGATATTCTTCACGTTATTCTTGCTGAGCGTCTGCTGAACGTGCCAGAACAGCGCTTCACGCGCCAGATCGGCACGCCAGTAGCGCAGCAGCGCCGCTGACTCACGGATTGGCTGCCAGGCGTTATCCCACATGACGGAGAGGCGGTCCTGACGAACGGTATCCGTCATAATGCTGACAGGCTCTGCGCGCAGCGGAGAGAGCGTTGGGACAGGGGCCGGTGTTTCGCGTTTGCCTTTCAGTTCGCCAAACGCTTTGTTGATCTGCTCCACCACCGCACGGCTGTCCACATTCCCCACCACGATAAGCGTCATCGCGTCCGGGGTGTACCATTTCTGGTAGAACGATTTTACCTGCTCAGCGTCCACCGGCTGTTTCAGCGGCTCGGCCGGGTCATGCCCAAGCAGCGTTGAACCCTTCAGGCGGTAACGCCACCAGCCCTCTTTGGTGTCCACAGGCCAGGTGGCAACCATGTCACTGTTGCTCAGCGCATAGTTAACGGTTTCCGGCGTAATCGCCAGATTGCCCGACGCATCGGCGAGATACGTAAGGGCTTCTTTGAGCAGGTCGTTACGGTTATTTGGCAGGCTCAGGTTGAACATGGTGTAGTCATACGAGACCACTGCCGGCGGAAGCGGGCGTTTCGGATCAATGGCCTGTTGCCAGAGCGAACGCACCTGAACTGCTTGCAAACTGCCGCTCTGCGTGAGCGCCAGTCGGGGAATAAAATGGCTAAAACCGGTTTGCTGAGTGCTTTCCGTGAGGGAGCCGGTATTAACAGACAGACGGATTTCAACACGATCACTTGGACGTTGTGGGGTGGCTAAAACCTGCCACTGAAAACCGTTCGCTAGTGTCCCTTGTTGCCAGGCCGGGTCTGGCTGGAGCGCATCTGCCTGCACATAACTGGCTGCTGCCATCATCAGCAAACCGCCGGTTAAGAGTCGAATTTTTGTGCCCTGCATGTGAACCCCTGATCAACATTCCTGGTTAAAGAGAGTGTCTCGCGACGCGTTTCACTCTTAAAGATGACGATGAAAACACGTCGATTAGACCGCGTGTTCTACAAAACGTCACGGTCAGAAGTGAAATATACCCAAAAAAAATCTTGTCGAATTATGACAGGTACGAACAGTTATTATGCGCAGGAGCCCGCATCCCGACAAGGGAATGCGGGCATTTGTGACAATATTAAGAGGATAAACCAGGAGTTTTGCTGTCTGACTGGCGATTATTTAACGTATCGTCGAGCTTTTTGTGATCCAGCTCTTTCACCCATTTTGCCACGACTACCGTTGCCACACCGTTACCTACGAGGTTGGTTAAGGCACGGGCTTCAGACATAAAGCGGTCAATACCGAGAATCAGCGCCAGACCCGCCACCGGCAGGTGTCCGACCGCGGAAATGGTGGCCGCCAGCACGATAAAGCCACTGCCAGTAACACCTGCGGCCCCTTTAGACGAGAGCAGGAGCACCACCAGCAGGGTAACCTGATGGAAAATGTCCATATGGCTGTTGGTCGCCTGAGCGATAAACACGGCCGCCATTGTCAGGTATATCGAGGTGCCATCAAGGTTGAAGGAGTAGCCCGTCGGAATGACCAGCCCCACCACCGATTTACGGCAGCCCAGCTTTTCCATCTTATCGAGCATGCGCGGCAGGGCCGATTCTGATGAAGAGGTCCCCAGAACAATCAGCAGCTCTTCGCGGATATAACGGATAAATTTGAAAATGCTGAACCCTGCCGCGCGGGCGATTGAGCCCAGCACCACCACCACGAACAGAATACAGGTGATATAGAAGCAGATGATGAGCTGGCCCAGCTGCACCAGGGTACCCACGCCGTACTTACCGATGGTGAATGCCATCGCACCGAAGGCCCCAATAGGCGCCAGGCGCATGATCATATTGATGATGCCGAAGATGACCTGCGAGAAGCTTTCGATGACGTTAAAGATCAGCTGGCCTTTGTTGCCCAGACGGTGCAGGGCAAAGCCAAACATGACGGCAAACAGCAGCACCTGCAGAATGTTGCCGCTGGCAAATGCACCGATGACGCTGCCTGGGATAACGTCCAGCAGGAAGGCCACTACCCCCTGGTCTTTCGCCTGATCGGCGTACACCGCGACCGCTTTGGCATCCAGCGTTGATGGGTCAACGTTCATCCCCGCGCCGGGCTGCACCACGTTCACGATGATAAGACCAATAATCAGCGCAAGGGTACTGACCACTTCGAAATAGAGAAGCGCCACTGCACCGGTACGGCCTACCGCCTTCATGCTTTCCATGCCAGCGATGCCCGTCACGACGGTACAGAAGATCACCGGGGCGATGACCATTTTGATGAGCTTAACGAATGCGTCGCCAAGCGGTTTCATTTGTGCGCCAAGTTCAGGGTAATAGTGACCAAGCAAAATACCGATTGCGATGGCTGTCAGGACCTGAAAATAGAGACTTTTGAAGAGTGAGGTTTTCATAGGGTGTCCTTGGGAAGAAAAACCACAGGCTTTGTAAGGTTATGGTTAACCTGCGGCTCTAAAATAACACCCGTATAACAGGACAGAAATAAACCCAGTTCAAATTTGAAACACAAATGTTAAGAACTTTGAGCTGGCTCGCACAAGCCAGCAACAAAATTACACGTTTGCGCTATTGTCCCCACCGGAAAGGTAGCGTTGTTCAAAGACATCCGACGGAACAGCCGGTGCAAACAGGAAGCCCTGTCCGCCCTCCACGCCCGCTTCAGCCAGCCAGGTGCACTGCGCGTCTGTCTCAATCCCTTCGGCAATCAGCTGCAGTTTCAGACTGCGGGCCAGCTGGATAATGGCCTGGACCATGCTGCTGTCTTCCGGCAACCCTTCAACAAAGGCTTTGTCGATTTTCAGCACATCCACCGGCAGGGTTTTCATATGCTGGAGCTGACGCAGCCCGGCATAACCCATACCGAAATCGTCCAGCGCGATGCGTATACCGGCATTACGCAGCGGTTTCAGAATCGCGACCGCCTCATTAGGATCGTCAATACGCCGGCTTTCCGTGACTTCCAGCGTCAGCGTATCAGGCTTGATCCGGTAACGATGGATCAGCTCCAGCATCTCAGACACCATGGTCGGATGCATCAGTTGCAGGGCGGACAAGTTGACCGACAGCGGGAGCGTCACGCCTCGTTCCTGCCAGGCAGCAAGCTGTCGGCACGACTCCTCCAGCACCCAGTAACCGACAGTGACCATCAGGCCACACGATTCGATGCGCTCAATGAGCCCTTCCGGCAATTCCCATGAACCATCCGGCTGCTGCACGCGCAGCAGCGCTTCCGCGCTGATCACCTCGCCCGTCAGCAAATTCACCTGCGGCTGGAGCCAGAGGGCAAACTGACGGTTATCCAGCGCGGTCAAAATGTCGCTCTCTTCCGTCAGGCGCTGCTGCGCCCTTTCCATCTGTTCCGGGTCGAAGAACTGGATCTGATTTTTCCCTTTGCGCCGGGCGGTAAACGCCGCCGAGAAAGCACGACGGTAAAGCTGTTCCGCTGTTAAGTCACCGTAGTACATCGCAATACCGATACTGGCGCTTGGACGAAGCTGGATGCCCTGAATGGGCAGTCGCTCATTAATGACAGTGAGTACTTGCTGACCTAATGTGATCGCATGCCACGGCTCTTTCACGCCGTTGGCAATCACCACCAGGTCATACCCGCTGACCTGGGTCAGCACCATGCGCGGGGCCAGCACGGACTTCACTTTCTCCACCAGCGTCAGGAGGAGCATTTCACGCTGGTTCTCTTTGAGCACGCCGGCGGTGTCCTGCAGGGTTTCACAGGCGATCACCATCAGCGCGGTGGTTTGCTGGCGGGCAACAGTCTGTTCCAGCATCGCCATCAGGAAGGCTTTATTGGGCAGCTCCGACACCGGGAAGCGCGTGGCGCTGCTGTTCAGCTCATCCTGCTGGCGCTGCATCCGCTGCTGGTTGAGGTTATAGCTACGTACCAGCATGCCAATCTCGTCGTCATGATGAAGACGCGGCAGCGGAAGCTGATGCCCCACCTGGTCCTGCGGTGAAAGCGTGTTCAACTCCCGGGCAATCCGGCGTAGCGGATGCACAATCAGACGGTTAATACACCAGGTCAGCGCCACGCTCAGAATAAGTGTCATAAGTAAGCAAGTGGTCACTAACGTGACAACCCAGCTCATGACGAATTTGTACATGCGGTACGAGTCCGCCTGCAGAACAAGGTAGGCCAACGGCTGTGGATTCGCGGGACGCTCAAGCGAATAGACCGGTAGCGAAATCTGCACCGGCAGTTCAAACAGTCGCATCACCATCATGGGGACCGGTCGCTCGGGGATAAAACTCATCCGCAGCGCCTGAAACTGATTGGGTAACACCACGTCTGCGCGGCTCACGACACCGGCAGGCTGAATGCGTTTTAAAATGGTTTCCGCTTCGGGAATATCCCCTTTCAAAATAGAGGCAGAGAGCGGGCCACGCACCGAGCGGGCAATACTTTCTAATTGCGAAGCCGTGTTATAGCGATTCTGCTGTACGGAATGAAACAGCAAAATTACGCAAAAAAGGAGTACAAACAGCATTGTGACGGCAGAAACCATCGCCATCTGTTTGATAGTTAAGGAACGGCTGACACGCAAAATGACTCTCCACAAAACTCGAAGCGCAGGGCGCACCAGGGTGTAAACCTGGTGCGCCTGAGTATACCCGATTGCTGTACTTTTAAGAGAGACTTACAAATGGATTAAGTTAAATCCGATTACCAGTCCGCGTAAGGGATCAGCGGCTGCGGCGGTAAGTCCATATCGCCCTGCCAGCCTGCAGCAGAGTAGCGTACATAAAGCAGTGCGTGGCTTGGGGTATAATCTTTTGCTTCCTGAATATCCACACCGAGGCCCACAAACCAGTTGGACGTGACCCGGCGCTCGATAATGGCCCGTGCGGTATAACCCGTGCCTGAGGAGCTGCTGCCGGTTTCCATTTCGCCTCTGTCGGTGTAGCGACCGGGCTCATCGGTCGGAATCAGTCCCTGAATGGGGTAGCGCATCACGTCGTTAGTTTTAGAATGAGACCATGACACCGATCCGCCCAGCTCCCAGGACCAGTTCTCGGTACGTTTACGCCAGGTGACAGGCAACGCGAAGGAGACATACTCCTGCGGGCTGTAATAACCGCCCTGACCCAGGGTATAACCGCTCAGATCTTTATCGTAGTGCCAGAGCATGTTGCTCACGCCGACGGTCAGACGCTCATTGTTTTTATTGATGAGCTTGTAGTAGTAACCGGTCATCCAGCGGACGCGCCAGTTATCTTCCACATTTTTACCCGTCAGCGTTTCCGCATTCAGGCTCGACCAGACGCCGTGCGCCTCACCTTTGTCATAACTGATGCTCGCGCCACCGCCGGTTGCGCGCACGCCGCCCCAGGTGGTGCCGGTGTTGGTATCTTTTTGCCCGGCAAAGGCGAGCAGAGAGCTGGAGATCGGGCGACGATGGGCGTTAACGGTATAACCGATTGGCCCCAGGTCGCTGCTGTAGCTTACACCACCGACCACGTCAACAACGTCAAAGCCCATCGGCGTGGTACCAATATCCCACGCCCAGGTTTTGTTCTGCCAGCCCACGGCAATACTCGCGCCATTTGCTGACTGATGCGTGTTGCCACTACACGGCGTTTCGGCACAAGTGCCCCATTTCGGATCGTAGGTACCGTTATCGGTGGAAAAGGACCCGGCATCCATATTGACCAAATCGCTACGCAGGAACATACGGCCATCCGCCAGTGGTGCATCCGCCTGTAACATGGTGGTATGCGCTTTAAGATCGGAATAGCCGCCGGTGCCGCTGGAGCCCCAGTAATCATGCTGCAGCGTGACGTTAACATCCTGCTGACGGTACAAATCACCGGCGTCGCTACGCACGCCGCGTTTCAGCCAGTCGTCTTTTTCGTCGTTACGCGTCAGGCGGGTAAAGCTGTCATTGTCAGCCGGACGTGTCGTCGTGACGCCTGACGACACCATCGCATCTTTATACGTTTCCAGTGCCTGCTGAGGCTGACCATTTTGCGTCTGGAAACGGGCGGCATCACGTAATACCAGCGCGTTTTCCATAGATGCAGGCTGTGATTTCGCCTGAGGAATAATCTTGCTGAACGTCTGCTCTGCGGCGGCGGAATCCCCAAGGCCTGCCTGCGCCATCGCGATCCGGCGCTGCATATTGAGCGACAGCGGCTCTCCGTTTTGCGCAGCAGGCAGTTTTGCCAGCGCGGCACGGGCTGCCTCTTTGTTGCCCTGGGCGCTATACACTTCGGTCAGACCGAGGATCGCATCTTCGTTCTGCGGTTCACGCTCCAGCACGGTGTTGTAAGCCGTTTTCGCGGCCTCCAGATCGCCACGCTGCTGCGCCCAGTCCGCAAGGGTTAAGTCGATACGGGTAGAGGACGGTTGCTGGCGAAGGAGGTTTTCCGCCTCCTGCTCTTTGCCGCTGTCGCGCAGTCGGTTTGCCGTTTCCAGCGTCTGGTTACTCTGCAGGCGGTCGGCAAGCTCCTTAATATTGGCGTTCCACTGGCTGCGCGGAAGCGTCTCCAGATGCGTGAGCGCGGCCCGGTCCTGATCGTTTCCGGAGAGATACAGCCCACTGGCATACACCTGTTCCGGATCGGACGGTTTCTGGCTGGCAAGCTGGCGCATCAGGGTATCCGCCTGGCTGCGCTGGCCCGCGCTATAGAGATCGCGCGACAGACGGTAGGTTATCCAGACGTCGCCCGGAGAGAGTGCCAGACGACGACGCTGAATTTCCGCCGCCTGAGCGTATTGGCCCTGGTTTTCCAGCTGTTCCGCCTGGGCTGACAGCTGCTCGTTGGTCAGGCTACGTTCAATGTCATCAATGCTTCGACGCTGGCTGGCAGAGAGCGACTGGATAAACTGCGAGGCCTTTTCCGGGGACTGCGCACGATAAACATTGGCAAGGCCACGAACGGCATTGCTGTTACCGCTGTCCATACGCAGCGCCTGACGGTAATAACGTTCCGCCGCAGCCGTGTCTTTACGCGCCGCTGCGGCATCTCCCAGCCCCAGCACCGCATAACTGTCGGTATTGTCGAGTGTACGCGCCTGCTGGTAATAACGTTCCGCCTGCGCCGTATTGTTCGCTTTCAGGGCGGTATCACCCTGCTGGATCAGCAGCCAGTAGCGGTTAACTTTCAGCAAACTGTCCCATTTACCGCGGTTATCGCTCTGCGGATCGAGGGCGATCGCCTTTTCAAACTGCGCCACCGCACGGGCGCGATCGCCTTTCTGAGAGTACGCCTGTCCAAGCGCGCCCACGGCTTCGCTGTCGGCATGATTTGCGCTGACCGCTTTTTGCAGATCCGCCACCGCCTTATCGCCCTGCCCGGCATCCACCGCCGCCAGCCCTTGTGCTTTCGCACGGAAGGTTGGATCGGCTAGCTGTTTTTGCTGCGTATCAAGTTGAGTACGCGCCGCCGCTACGCTGTCGCCGTCACTGAAGACGCTCAGGTATTTTTGCAGCGCGCTGACGCTGGCGTTGCTGACAGGCTGATCTTTGATCTGCTCATACCACATATCAGATGCCTGGCTGCGGCCATTGCTGGATTTGGCCATCTCCTGCAACACCGCAAAGCCTTCATCGCGACGACCGGTCTGGAACAGCAGCTGTGCCAGCGTGCCCTGCAGCTGCGTATTGCCCGGGCTGCTGGCGTTAATTTTCTTCAGCTGGTTAATGGCGACGCTACGGCGGGCAGGATCTTTCGCCACAACATTCCAGTATTCCGTCGCCACGTCACCGCCCGGCGGATTACCGTCAAAAAGCTTGTCATAGGCCGCAATGGCCTCCTGAGTATGACCCGTTGTAGCCAGTAACCGGGCCTGCTGTAACTGCTGACGGCCTTCAGGCGTAGAAAGCAGCATCGTATTGCGCGAGGACTGATACGCACTGGAGCCCGGCGCGATCCCTTTCAGACGATCCAGCTCTTTTTGCGCACCGGCGTTATCACCCTGACGAAGCAGGTAACGAAAGCGCGCCGCAATGACGTCGGGGTTGTTCGGGTCAATCAGCTCAAGGCGGTAGAGCGACTGACGAACCAAATCCTCACGCTGCGTCGATTCACCCAGCCGCACCTGTTGCAGCAGCTGTTGCTGCTGCGGGGAGTTAGCGGCCTGAGCCAACGGCATCAGTGCCAGGCTAAGCGATAAACTGAGAAGATTTACTGTGAAGTTGCGCATTCCTGGCCCCAGTCCGGTATTAATTCACCTTGAGCGGTGAAGCGAAAACGATGCTGATCCCATCCTTGCCCGAAGAGAGTCAGTACGTAGCTGTAATAGGCATTATTATCGGGAAAATTATCTGCAACGCGCTGGCGCTGTACCGCCTGCGCATCACGCTGCTGTAAAAAAGGCAGCATCGCAGCGGAAAAGCCGACCGGCCCCCTGCCCGCAGGCTTCCCGCTCGCCACATCCACTTTTTCCGGCGGTACACCGTGTTTCGTTGTCATTGTCGCCATCGGCCGGAAGCGCGTAAGCAACCGGGCTTTCTGGGCGTCTTTGTCACTCATCATTCCGACCCAGAGGTAGACGCGGATGGCGTCGTAGCCGCCCACCAGCGATTTATCCTGCTGCAAATGCCAGCCTCTGTTTTTCTGATACTGCACCCAGTCCGGCGAAAACCCCTTTGGCGCCGTTTCCAGCAACAAGCGCAGATTGGTTTCACGAAGGGTCGTCCACGGGGCACCAAAGCGCGTGAAATAGCTCGCTATCTGCGGGGGAAGATAGCTGAGGTTAAAGCGCCAGGCTTTCTCCTCGGCAAAACCGACCTTCCCGGGCAGCAGCATGGAGCCGAGTCCCGGTACTTTCACCACTTCCTCATGGGCAATGCGTTTAAGGAGCGCCTTACCCGTGCGGGTATAGTCCGGATGTTTCCACAGCCGACCCGCCTCAAGCAGTGACCAGGCAATCCAGACATCGGCATCCGAGGCGGAGTTGGTATCGATTATCGCCCAGTTGTCGTGGTCTTTCTGACCCCATAGCCAGGCGGGCAAATTATCGTTCAGATTGCCCCCGGCCAGGTTGTCGCGCGTCCACGTCAGCAATTGATCAAAGGCTTTGCGATCGTTCGCGGCCAGGGCAAAGAACAACGCATAGCTTTGCCCTTCCGACGTGGTGATTTTGCGCGTGTCGCTGGGATCAATGACACGCCCGCTCTCACTGATGTAATCCTTTTTAAACTGCTCCCAGGCAGGCCAGGTGCAGGCGGCGCGAAGAGGGATCGCCGCCAGCATCAACGCTGCTAACACACACCAGCGAAACGCTTTCATCACCTGTTACTCATCCGGGTTAAGGCGACGACGGCTGATGATACGCAGCAGACGCCACAGCACCCACGCCAGCAACACCACGCTGACGGCGGCCAGGATAGCCAGCAGAACCGGATGGTTAGCCAGCGCATACCACAGACGCTCGAACCACGGCAGATGGCCCACATAGTACACATCGCCCACGCGCAGGCTATTGACCCCAGACTCGCGGATCACCGCCACCGAACCATACATCGCGGCACGTTTGCCGCTGTCGTTCATCGCGCTGTTGAGTAACGCATACCCACGCGGGCTGTCCGCCAGGAGCGCCACTACGCTACGCTGCTCGTTGTAAGGTGACTGGAAGCCAACCACCGCGGCCATTGGTCCCTGAGACGTAACGGTTGTCTGCACGCTGGCCTGACGATCGTTGATATCCGGCATAATGCTCGGGAACTCGGTCTGACGCAGTGGCGTGTTAACCCAGGACTGCGCTGCTTTGACCAGCAGATCGATACGCTTGTCATCCTTCAGCTTATCCGGGATGTTACCGATCACCATGATGTCCGCGTCTTTGTTCTGGATCTGGCTACCATCGTCAGTCAACGTGACGTTAATTGCCGGTAATCCGGTCTGCGCACCCACGGACGCCATGGTGTCCAGCAGGGTCGTCACCTGGCCCTCATTTGGCGCTTTTGGCATGACGACAATGGATTCAGAGAGGTCGGCCATACGGCTGAACGGGAAGCTGGCATTAGCAAATGCACGCAGGTCCGGCATGGCAAGGAAGTGATAATACTTCGAGAAGTCGATGGTTGACTCATCCCCAATCACAACGTGGTTCTGTACTTGCTGGAAGGTGATGCAGTTATCCACCGAGCCGCCAGGCATCGGGTTCATGTACTGGAAATCAAAGCGCAGCTGGTTGATCGCCCCAAGCTTCAGCGCCGGAATAGAGACGTCCGTTTTCCCGTCCAGCAGCCCCTGCAACACCGGCAGACGGAGCATCAGTCGGTTAGTATCCTGCGTGCTTGTCAGACTGAAAGATTGCAGGAACTGGTTGTTCAGGCTGATATCCATGCGTGAACTGTCTTTGGTTGCCGGCGCGGTGTAACGGTAGCTCAGATTGATATCAATACCGTTGGTGCGCAGCAGGTACAGGTCTGGCGGCAGATTCAGTGACAGACTAATCGGGGCTGGCTCAAGCCCCGTCGCCTGCAGCTGTTCTTCATACGTTTTCAATTCGCCAAACGTGACGGCACGGTCAGTACGCACCCAGTTTGGTGCATCATAAGGTTTACGCGGCAGCAGCGGTTTAACCTCATCCACCACCACGCTGTTTCCACGGAACAGAACGTTACCCTGGGCAATGCCCTTGGCCGCCTGCACCAGGTCTTTATCATCACGCCCGAAGACCACCAGCAGCTTCACGTACGGGTTATCCGGGTGGCTCATCATCTCAATGGTCGGCGCTTTTACGTCCGGGTGATCGCGCAGGAAGGCAGGACGTTTCGCGTTGGTCGCAAACACGATCGCGTTTCTGTCCGGCATTTTGTCGTACATCACCGGGAAGTTCTGCCCGCGCCAGCCGGAACGTGAACCAAACCACGATGCCACAATGGTGGCCGCCAGCTGCTCGGTGACGTCCGGAGACGCCGCAAACACCATTGGCAGCACTAACTGACGATTATCACGCGGATCAAAGAACGGAACCGGGAACGACGAGAGGTCGTTTTTCAGCGCCAGCGACTGGTAGGTCATCTGCAGCGAAGAGTTGCGTCCTACGTCTACCCACAGGGTATTGCTGGCAGGGTTCTCACAGACGTCACGGTAGTGACCGACAAACTCAAGACGTATGCGGTTAAAGTCGGTGATGAAAAGGGGGTTAATTGGCACCTGGGCCTGTGTTTTCTTACCCAGTTGCTCTTTCGTGACGGGCAGGACGTCCATCAGCTCATCATTCAGGTAAACCTTCAGCTGAGACTGTACCGGCAACAGCGACGGTGATGGCGTGTATTCAAGGTTCAGCATGGCGTGAGAGACAACCTCATCGCTGCGCATACCGAACTCAATGCCGCCGTTAGGGTTAATACCGCGCAGCACCATGCTGCCCGGCGGCGGCGCAATCTGCGCAAAGCTCAGCTTCACGTCCCGTGACGGGGCATCTTCCGCGACAATAGGCGCGTTTGCTCCCTGTACGCCCGGCATCACCTGACCGACGACATTGCTGTCTGCCGGCAGGGTGTTGCCGTCCGTAGGCTGGTTCGGAATGACGTTTTCCGTTTGACCGGGTGCCGCGGTGATAACCGGATCGGTCGCCTGGGCGACCACAGGTACCGTCGGAGCAGGCGTTGCCGCTGCGTTATCGGGTGCTGCGTTAGCCATCGTTGTGGGGAGCGCACTTACCCCCATTGCCACTGCACATAACCAGGAAAGTTTAGTTTTCATCGCGTTATCATCATTGTTGAGCCATAACCGGGTCCGCCTGCTTCGCCTCATCCCGCTCGGGACGACGAGGAACGAACGATACGATCCAGGAAACCAGCGAAGTAAGGGACCGGAAAATTAATTTCACCGACGACGGGGCAAATTCTGCAAGGTGACGATAGCCACGGAACCCCAGCTTCAGAATATCCAGCAGGCTTTCCAGAGGTTTATCTTCCGGGAAGCTGTCCTGCCAGAGAGCCCACGTGTCCGCGCGGGCAAACGTACACTGCACAAAATCAATATGTTGCTTTTTCGTCAGCGGCATCAGCTGCAGACCGACTTCATTACCGGCTACACGCACCACCTGCGTCGGGAAGACGTACTCCTGCTGGCCGCGCTTCAGCAGCAGGTTAACCTTCTGCCCTTCCAGCACCTTCGCCTGACCGTTGATTTTTATCCCCAGACCACCGTCTGAGAAGTCGTGCACGGTACAGGAGAAGAGGTGACCATCTTCACGGGCGATTGCCGCAGGCATGCAGATTTCCACGCGATGCGCACGGCGGACCTGTTTGCTCTCCACCGACACCGCAACCGCGCCGCCGAGGATAATCAGGTTGTAGAACACCCATGCCATACTCACGAACACGGTCAGGATCTCGTTTTCCGGGCCGTAGAAGTAGCGCCAGATACCGGCAATCACGCCCACGATATTCAGCAACACCAGGAAGATGTACGGCCGGGAGATGACCCAGTCGACATACTCCTCTTCCACCAGACCGCCCTTCGCGGTGACGTTGAATTTACCTTTGTGCGGGTTGATCAGCGCCACCATCGTCGGCGGCGCGATGTACCAGGCCAGCACCGTTTCGTAGATTTCACTCCAGAACGAATGGCGGTATTTACCCTGAATCTTCGAGTTCGTCAGGCTCGCGTGAATCATGTGCGGCAGAACGAACAGCGCAATCATCAGCGCAGGCGCGTAGATGATATAGGCGTGAAGAAGCAGGAACGCCAGCGGCGCGGTCAGGAAGATGAGGCGCGGGATACCGGACAGGAAGTGGAACATGGCGTTGACGTAGCACAGACGCTGCGCGAGTTTCAGCCCTTTCCCAATCAGGGGGTTATCGAGACGGAAAATCTGCACCATGCCGCGCGCCCAGCGAATACGCTGGCCGATGTGCGCCGAGAGAGATTCCGTTGCCAGACCCGCGGCCTGCGGAATACGCATATACGCGGAGGTGTAGCCCCGACGGTGCAGGCGCAGCGAGGTATGCGCATCTTCGGTGACCGTTTCGACGGCAATGCCACCGATCTCATCCAGCGGTTTACGACGGATAACCGCACAGGAACCGCAGAAGAAGGTCGCATCCCACATGTCGTTCCCGTCCTGCACCAGGCCATAGAACAGCGTGCCTTCGTTAGGGGTTTTACGGAAACGGCCAAGGTTACGTTCAAACGGATCTGGCGAGAAGAAGTGGTGCGGCGTCTGCATCATCGCCAGCTCTTTCTCCTTCAGGAACCAGCCCATCGTCATCTGCAGGAACGAGCGCGTCGGCACGTGGTCGCAGTCAAAGATTGAGACAAACTCACCTTTGGCATACTTGAGGGCGTTGTTGATGTTCCCGGCCTTGGCGTGTTCATGCGTGGTACGGGCGATGTACTCGACACCCACCTCTTCCGCGAACTGGCGGAACGCCGGGCGGCCGCCGTCATCCAGGACCCAGATTTTGAGTTTATCTTTCGGCCAGTCGATACCCAGCGCGGCGTAAATCGTGTTTTTTACCACGCTCAGGTCTTCGTTGTAGGTCGGCACGAAGAGATCGACAGACGGCCATTGTGACGTGTCTTTTGGCAGCGGAACCGGCTGACGGTTGAGCGGCCAGATGACCTGGAAATACCCCAGCACCAGTACAACCCAGGCGTACGTTTCCGCAAACAGCAGAACCAGACCGCACACCAGGCTGACCGGGTCATCCCAGTTGAGCGTTGAGGTGTAACGCCACCAGATGTAGCGACAGGAGACGGTCAGTGACAGCACTATCAGCATCAGGGCGGAGAAGCGTCCCGGGATACGGCGCACCAGCAATGCCACGCCCCACAGCAGGATCAGGAAGGTGAACTGCGCCAGGGGGTTAAAGGGTTGCGTAATACAGACCAGGGCCAGAATGAGCGAGAAAACGACGATTACGCCGAGTATAAAACGCCGCAAGCCCGGGTGCAGATGCCCGAGCTCTTTATGGTTATCCAGATGGCTGGTCTTATCACCCACGCGGTCAGGCAAACTGTCCAGCCACTGGTGATAGCGCTCACGTAAATGTTGCACGCGGGAGAAGCTGCGCCAGCGCGGCGCTTTGTTTTCTGAGCGGGACGACGTGGCCACCAGCCAGACAGCCTGAATGATATAACGCGCCGGATCCAACGGTCGCGGGCGGTCGGGATGAATATGCGGATATAACTCACTGTGCTGCGCACGAATGCGCTGCCAGCGCGGGTGTTCGAGGGGAATGAACGTCCAGGCCAGAATCATCCAGAAGCAGCCGAGCGCGGCGCTGAATGCCGAAGCTCCGTGCCGGCGAAAATGCCGGTAATGTTCGCTCAGACGCGAACTGACCGGCGGGATGAGTAACCAGCTGGCGAGACGGCTCATACAGAACTCCCTGCAGGCTCTGCCCCTTTGGCAAAGTGCAGCAGACACCAGTTCGCCAGCGTCAGGATCTCTTCTGCCGCCAGGGAATCGCTGCGGTATTCACCGAGTGGCTGTTTGGAGGCAAGGCATTCCGCCATGCCCTCATCACGATGGATAACAATCGGCAGCAGACGGCGCTGGCTTTGCAGCCAAACCTGATACAGATCGTCCTGGATCTGGCTGCCAATGCGTAAATCGTTAATCAGGATATGACCATTTTCAGGCAACCCTTGCTGATGCAGACGGATATGGCAATTCGCGTCGACGTTCACAATCGACAGCACGCGATCGCACTGCGCCATAAACTGTCGGGTCAGCGTGCCGGCGCCGTGCGGCAGATCCAGAAGGATCCACTTATAATGGCCTTTTTCTTTCAGCTCCTGCAGCGCGACGGTGAACTGGGAAAACAGACGCTGATAGGCAGCTTCATTTTCACGCTCGGTAGTGGTCAATTGGCCAAAGGGCAGTACATCAAGCTGCGAGGTATAACGCATACCCGCATCGCGCCAGTCTTTATCATCAAGCAGCGCGCGAGCCCAACCCTCTGTACGCGTAAAGTCGACATTAAACGACATGCGCAGCAAATTATCGGCACAGGCGTCAATCACCAATACCGATTCACCTAAAAGCTGTAATGACCACGCCAGCGCCGCGGTAACGGATGTTGTACCTACTCCACCACGGACGCCCTGTAATCCTAGTATGGCCATCAATGGCTCCCTTATTGTTGTTGGGCAAATTCAGCTAATAGCGGCCAACGTTTAATAGCCGCGGCCAACTGTTCCCGCTGGGAAATGTCGGTGTAATCTATTTCAGGTAATGAAAACGCCTGCGTCAGCGCCAGAAAGTCGTTCTGGAATGTGTAACCCAGGGTTGAGTCGACTGGGGTGCCGGGTTCGTTATTATCCATTCTATTCCATCCCTTTGAGTAAAATCGCACAATCAGAAGTAGCGAGGCTTCCTGCCCTATCAAATTTCATTTACATGCTAAATCTGATGTTCTTTAATTTCAATGTTAGGTTTATTTCTACGCTTTCGCTAGTAAACTGAGATACAGAGAAATTAAACGAAAAGAGGGACACCGTGGACTCCATATTTTCTATTGGCATCCAGTCATTATGGGACGAATTGAGCCACATGCCAGTCGGAGGAGTCTGGTGGATTAATACGGATCGTAATGAAGATGCTATCAGTCTGGTAAACAAGACAATTGCCGCTCAGGGCAAGGATTCCCGCGTGGCCGTCGTGAGCATGGGCGAAGAGCCAAAGAAAATTATCACCCTTGAAAACGATCGCGGTCCGCAGACGGTGCGATTATTTTCCATGCCTGCGGAGGCCGATAGTCTATACTTTTTGTCCCGCGACATTCAGTGCTCTATTGATCCGGATCACTATCTGGTGATTCTGAAATGCTCAAATAACGCCCTGCAAAATATCCCTGCTGAAAAACTACTGCCCTGGCTGGAAAAAATCAATAAATGGGCAAAATTTCAAAATTGCACGCTATTGATAGTCAATCCTGGCAGTAATAACGACAAACTGTTTTCCCTTTTAATGGGCGAATATCGTTCCCTGTTTGGTCTGGCGAGTCTTCGGAACCAGGCAGACAGCTATCTCTACGATATTGCGTTCTGGTGTAATGAAAAAGGCGTAAGCGCCAGACAACAGCTCACCCTTAAACATATTGAGGGCGAATGGCACCTGGCGCAGCAGGAAGAAACCGTGGTGCAACCGCGCAGCGATGAAAAACGAATCCTGAGCCATATTGCCGTTTTAGAGGGGGCACCTGCGCTCTCGGAAAATTGGTCGTTGTTTGATTCTAACGAAGCGCTTTTTAATGAAGCTCGCACAACCCAGGCGGCAACCATTGTTTTTTCGCTCATGCAAAATAACCAGATTGAAACGCTGGCGCGACAGATCCACACCTTACGTCGCCAGCGCGGAAGCGCCTTAAAAATAGTGGTGCGCGAAAATAACACCAGCCTTCGCGCCACGGATGAGCGCCTGCTTCTGGGCTGCGGTGCCAATATGGTGATTCCGTGGAATGCGCCGTTATCACGCTGCCTGACGCTTCTCGAAAGCGTTCAGGGTCAGCAGTTCAACCGTCACGTACCGGAAGATATCTCCACCCTGCTCTCAATGACGCAGCCGATGAAGCTGCGCGGATACCAGAAATGGGATACTTTCTGCGACGCCGTCGGCAACATGATGAGCAACACGCTGCTTCCTGCAGACGGGAAAGGGGTGATGGTTGCCCTGCGCCCGGTACCGGGTATCCGCGTTGAACAGGCGCTCACCTTGTGCCGCCCGAACCGCACAGGAGACATCATGACCATCGGCGACAACCGCCTGGTGCTGTTCTTGTCTTTCTGCCGGATAAACGATCTTGATACCGCCCTTAACCATATCTTCCCCCTGCCAACCGGGGATATTTTCTCGAACCGTATGATCTGGTTCGAAGATAATTCTATCAGTGCAGAGCTGGTGCAGATGCGCGCCCTCGAGCCTGAACAATGGGCGAAACCGCTCGCCGTGAAGAGCGATGCCAAACCGATTCTCAACGCCCGACATGACGGACACGTCTGGCGGCGAATACCGGAACCCCTTCGCCTGTTAACTGAGAATGGGGAGAACGCACCATCATGAATATCAGCGATATCATTCAACTGGTCGTATTCTGTGCGCTGATCTTTTTCCCGCTTGGCTACTATGCACGCCATTCCATACGCCGTATCCGCGATACGGCCAGAGTGCTGTTTGTAAAACCTCGCTATGTAAAACCAGCCGGAACACTGACACGGGCATCACACGTCAAGGCAGACCGAAAACATGACTAATTCTACCTATACCGCTTCGTCACCATCGCCGCTCTGGCAATACTGGCGCGGCCTTTCCGGCTGGAACTTCTACTTTCTGGTGAAGTTTGGTCTGCTGTGGGCAGGCTATCTGAATTTCCATCCCCTGCTCAACCTGGTGTTTATGGCTTTCCTGCTGATGCCTTTGCCCAATATCAGGCTGCATCGCTTGCGTCACTGGATTGCTATCCCTGTCGGCTTTGCTCTGTTCTGGCATGACACCTGGCTGCCGGGACCGGACAGCATTATGAGTCAGGGTTCGCAGGTGGCAGGGTTTAGCGCCAGCTATGTCCTTGACCTGACCGAGCGCTTTATTAACTGGCAAATGATAGGTGCCGTCTTTGTGCTGCTGGTGGCCTGGCTGTTCCTGTCACAATGGATCCGTGTCACGGTATTTGTCGTCGCCATTATGATCTGGCTGAACGTGCTGACGCTTGCAGGTCCAGACTTCTCCCTGTGGCCCGCGGGTCAACCCACGACAACGGTGACCACTACCGGGGGAAGTGCAGCGGCAACCGTCACGACGGCAGGTGATACGCCTGTGGTCGGCGATATCCCGACGCAGACCGCACCGCCGACGTCCACTAACCTGAACGCCTGGCTCTCCAGCTTCTATACCGCGGAAGATAAACGTCAGACCAAATTCCCGGAAGCCCTGCCGGCGGATGCTCAGCCGTTTGAGCTGCTGGTGATCAACATCTGTTCACTCTCCTGGGCTGACGTCGATGCCGCGGGTTTGATGTCTCACCCGCTGTGGTCCCATTTCGATATCCAGTTTAAAGACTTTAACTCTGCCACCTCGTACAGCGGCCCGGCGGCAATTCGCCTGCTTCGTGCAAGCTGCGGTCAGACATCGCATAAGAACCTGTATCAACCCGCCGGCAACCAGTGTTATCTGTTCGATAACCTCTCAAAACTGGGCTTCACGCAGCATCTGATGCTGGGACATAACGGCCAGTTCGGTAACTTCCTGAAAGAGGTGCGCGAACAGGGTGGTATGCAGGCACAGCTGATGGATCAAACCGGACTGCCGGTCACTCTGCTGGGCTTTGACGGTTCACCTGTTTATGACGATACCGCCGTGCTGCAACGCTGGCTGAAGACCATCGAAAAAGACAGTAATCCGCGCAGTGCAACGTTCTACAACACGCTGCCGCTTCACGATGGTAACCACTTCCCTGGCGTGAGCAAAACGGCCGATTATAAAGTTCGTGCGCAGAAATTCTTCGATGAACTGGACGCGTTCTTTACGGAGCTGGATAAATCGGGCCGTAAAGTGATGGTGGTTGTGGTACCTGAACACGGCGCCGCGCTGAAAGGCGACAGAATGCAGGTGTCAGGTCTGCGTGATATCCCTAGCCCGTCTATTACCAACGTACCGGCAGGCATTAAATTCTTTGGTATGAAGGCACCTCATCAGGGCGCACCGATTGAGATCGCTCAGCCAACCAGCTATCTGGCCATTTCAGAACTGGTTGCCCGCGCGGTTGACGGCAAACTGTTTGTGGAAGACAGCGTGAACTGGGATCAGCTCACCAGTAACCTGCCGCAAACTGCCGAAGTCTCTGAGAACGCGAACGCGGTCGTGATTCAGTATCAGAACAAACCGTACGTTCGACTGAACGGTGGAGACTGGGTACCTTATCCGCAGTAAACCGCATTTCCCTCTCCCCCCAGGGGAGAGGGCTCACCCGTTCCGTTATGGCTGCTCAGCAAGCCATACAAGCATTTTCAGGCTTGCGGAGTAGTAATCATCCTTTGCAGTGATCTCGGGTTCTCCGGATGGCTGTCCCATCGTTAAATCACGTACCGCCAGCAGCCCCCCTTCCATCATGTAAGGCGCATATTCATTGGTCGTCACGTTTACCCATGCGGGAGTTTGTTCACGGGGGAACTGACCGAACCAGGCTCGCCACGGCGTTAACAGCGGGCTCTTCTTATCAGACCAGGCCAGGTAAAGTGGAATGCGGATCGCGTCGTAGCTCATCCGTGGCGGCCAGGCTTTGGCCGGGGACAGCGTGCCCGTAGAGCCCAGTGAGACCCAGTCCGTGGGAAGTCTGGCTTTACCCGATCCCATTTTTGCCAGCAAGCGATGGCCATCCTGAATCAACTTGCCCCAGACCGGCGAATGGCTGCGGCTGGCAAAGGCCTGCCAGGCCGGGAAGACGAAATAAGAGGGGTTAAGCACGGTCTCACCGTCGAGGGTAAACCCCTGGACGCCGGGCAGCATCACGCGGTAACCCGCATAACGGGTCACGGTGTGGCTAATGAGTGCTTTCGTTATCGCATCCGATGCGGCGCTGTACTGTTTGTCATGCCAGCGCGTATCCGCTTTCAACAGCGCCCAGGCAATAAGGACATCGCCATCGGCGGCGTTATTTTTGTCGGCAATCGGGTTGGACTCGGCAGGGTTATAACGCCAGTAAAATAGACCATTTTCTTTGTTCTTTAGCGTACCGTCAGTCCATTTCCACAGCTTATCAAACGTGGCTTTATCGTCGTTAGCCACCGCCATCAGCATGGCGAAGCCCTGGCCTTCAGTATGCGAAACATTGCCGTTGCCGGTATCGACAATCCGCCCTTCAGGCGTAAAGAAGCGTGCTTTGTAACTCTCCCAGGCCTGGCCCGCCTGAGAGAGTGGGGAGAACAGTAAACTCATCATGACGGCCAGAGCGGCGCATGCGGGTTTTCGCATAATGGGTTATTCCGCGCTGCGCAGTGAAATCTCACCGCCCACCCAGGGTTTGATCACGCCATCCTGCTCCAAGAGCAACGCGCCCTGTGCGTCGATGCCGCGGGAAATACCGTAGATCTCTTTATCACCAATCAGCAATTTCACCGGACGGTTAATAAAGTTATCCAGCTTTTCCCAACGGGACAGGAAGGATGCCAGCCCCTCTTGTTCAAAGAGCGAAAGCGAACTGCGTAATTCTTTAATCATACGCACGGCAAGGGTGTTGCGATCGATGGTGATCCCCGCTTCCTGCAGGTTGGTCCACGCCTGATTCACCACGTCATTTTGTACATTGCGCATCACCATATTGAGGCCTGCACCAATGACAATTTGCGCCGCGTCGCCTGTTTTACCCGTTAATTCAACGAGAATACCGGCAAGTTTACGATCGTTCAGATAAAGATCGTTTGGCCATTTCACCCGCACCTTATCAGCGCCCAGATCGTGCAGCACTTCCGCCATCACAATCCCGATGACCAGACTCAGGCCAACAGCAGCAGCGGGCCCCTGCTCCAGACGCCAGTACATGGAGAGATAGAGGTTGGCACCAAATGGCGAAAACCACTTGCGGCCTCGACGGCCACGCCCGGCCTGCTGGTACTCGGCTACACAGGCATCCCCGGAAGATAATTCGCTGAGTCGATCCATAAGGTACTGGTTGGTCGAATCGATCACCGGCAAGACCGCAACATTGCCCTGCTCTACCTGGCTGCGGATCAGCTCTTCATTCAGCAGCTGAATCGGCTCCGGCAGGCTGTAGCCTTTTCCGGGTACCGTAAAGACATCGACACCCCAGTCGCGGAGGGTCTGGATATGCTTGTTAATGGCGGCACGGCTCATGCCAAAGTGTTCACCCAGCTGCTCGCCGGAATGGAATTCACCGTCGGCAAGAATGCTTATCAGGGTTAAAGGGATAGTATTGTCCTTCACGCGATAACCTCCACGGCATTCACTTCACCCGTACGGCCAATGAAGCGGACCTCTGGCTCCAGCCAGACGTTAAATTTTTCGCCCACTTGCTGACGGACGTGATGGGCCAACTGGACAACATCCTCGCTGGTCGCATCGTTTTGATTAATCAGCACCAGAGCCTGCTGGCGATGAACGGCCGCACCGCCCACGGAGGCGCCTTTTAACTGGCATTGATCGATAAGCCAGCCCGCGGCCAGCTTCACGCTACCATCCGCCTGTGGGTAATGGGGCGCGGCAGGCCAACCTGCAAGAAACGCTTGTGCGTTTTCGCTGCTGATAACCGGGTTTTTGAAGAAACTTCCCGCATTTCCATTCACTTTAGGATCAGGAAGTTTGGTCGTGCGCATATGGCACACCGAGTCAAAAACATCACGGGCAGTCGCCGTTTCGGGATCGAGACGCGTTAAATCACCGTAGGTCAGCACCGGCTGCCAGTTTTTTGACAGACGCAGGCCTACGGCGACAATCACGTAGCGATCCTGATATTCATGCTTGAAAATACTGTCACGGTAGCCAAAACGGCACTGTTCAGCGGTTAAACGCTGAGCCGCGCCGGTCGCCAGCTCAATACAATCGACGTATTCACAAACGTGTTTCAGTTCGATGCCATAGGCACCGATATTTTGAATGGGGGATGATCCGGCGCAGCCAGGGATAAGGGCAAGGTTTTCCAGTCCTGGCATCCCTTTGTCCAGGGTGTATTGCACCAGATGATGCCAGTTTTCACCGGCGCCAACGTGCAGATGCCAGCTATCGGCGCGCTCTTCCACATCAATTCCCATGATGCGGTTAACGATCACCGTTCCCGCAAAATCATCGAGAAACAGGACATTACTTCCTTCGCCCAGAATCAGTACAGGTTCGTCTTGTTCTGTTGCGCTTTGCCAGGCATCCAGCAGCTGCTGTGCAGTATCGGCACGTACAATTTTATTAGCATTACGTTGAATGCCAAAGGTATTCCAGGGCTTAAGGGAGTGATTCATAGACGCTATCCTGAGACAAAAACCGGGATAGTTTACCGTATATACGGGGGGATAGGTGATTAGTTTAGAGCAACGAGGAAGGGATAAAAACGCAAAAAGGCCATCCTTTCGGATGGCCTCTTCACTTATTTGATGCCTGGCAGTTCCCTACTCTCACATGGGGAGACCCCACACTACCATCGGCGCTACGG